>JAUNXF010000063.1 GCA_030539935.1 Methanobrevibacter sp. | reverse complement strand
ATTCCAATAACTTTTTTATTGGATAACTATTGCAATTTTCCTTTATTTTTATTGAATTAATGTAAAAAGTTATATATTGCTTAAAATAAAGTAAATATTAATATAAACTTTAAACATAGAAAGTATATTAAAATTCTTAGTGATTAGACAAGAATTTATAATTTAAAGAAGTTTTAGTGATATTATGATTTTAGTTACTGGTGGGGCCGGATATATAGGGTCTCATGTAAATAAATTGCTTAACAATTCAGGTTATGAAACAATAGTCTTGGATAACCTATCCAAAGGCCATAAGTATGCCGTCAAATGGGGCGAATTGGTTAATGCTGATTTAAGTGAAACCGACAAGGTAAAGGAAATCTTTCAAAACAATGACATTGAAGCTGTAATGCACTTTGCAGCATTTTCCTCTGTAGCTGAATCTGTTGAGGAACCTGAAAAATATTTTAAGAACAATTATGAAAATACCTTAAATCTTCTTAAGGTGATGAAGGAGTTTAGAGTGAGAAAATTCATCTTTTCATCAACTGCTTCTTTGTATGGCATTCCAAAATCCATTCCTATAAGCGAGGACAATGAATTGAAGCCGATCAATCCTTATGGGGAGTCAAAATTGATGGTTGAAAATCTTTTGAAGGATGAATCTGATTTTGGTGGCTTGAAATATGTTTCACTTAGATACTTCAATGCAGCAGGTGCAGACTTGGATTGTGAAATTGGTGAAGACCATAATCCAGAAACCCATTTGATTCCATTGGTTTTAGATGCAGCTCTTGGCAGAAGAGGCAGCATATCCATTTTCGGTGATGATTACAGCACTCCAGATGGAACTTGCATTAGGGATTATATTCATGTAAATGATTTGGCTGATGCACATCTAAAGGCATTGAAATATTTGGAAGAGCCATTTAATGACAGCAATATCTTTAATTTAGGAAATGGAAATGGATTTTCTGTTAAAGAGGTCATAGCTGCTTGTAAAAAGGTAACTGATATAGATTTTGATGTTAAGATTGAAGGAAGGCGTCCGGGAGATCCGGATATCTTAATAGCTGATTCCAAAAAGGCAGAAGAGATATTAAAATGGAAGCCTCAAATCACTGAATTGGAAGATATCGTTGAATCCGCTTGGAATTGGCATAAGAAGATTCATGTATAATTTTTAATGTTTATGAATTAGTTAGTTAAAATGAATATTTATATTTCATTAATGTTTCTCAATTAATTAGATAAAAAATAAATATTTGATGATATTGGCATTCTTTAGAAAATAAGGTGTTTAAAATGAATGATGATTTTGAAGGAAATGATTATGGCTTTAATGACTTTAAAGAGAATGATGATTTTTCAAATGACTTTAATGCTTATGATTCTAAATTAGTTGATATTAGGATTATCCTGACAAATATGGATTATTTGGAATACATTTCTAAAGCTGTAAGCAATTTTGATTTGTCCAATTTCAATGTCAACATATCCTCTATCATTCCAACAGATGATATTGAAATAGCAAAGAATACCATTGTTGGTGCAGATTTGGTTTTAATAGCCACTTCAAATAATGAAAAAGGCCATAAGTTATATCAAAATTTCAAAAAGTCATTAAAGAATGATTTCAATTTCATTGAATATCTGAAGCTCCCATCGCTTGAGGATTTAAATGACTATGGATATGATGAGTATAATGATGATAATGTCTTTGAGGATGAAATAGCCAATTCCATTATTCGTGGAGGCCTATTCAGCATTTCTAATCTATCATCAATCAATGATTCCAAAAGGAAATATGAAGAACTGAAAAAGGAATTCGAAGAGGAATCATTAAAGTATGATAAGATAAATAAGGAAAATGAGCTTTTAATTAGGGAATCCAAGTCATTAAGGGAGAAAAATGAAAAGTTGTATGAAGAGGTAAAAGTTCTTCAAAGGGAGCTGGATAAGATCAAATCCGATTATTCTGATTTGAAATCAAGATTTGAAGGTCTTTATAGCAAGAATTCATTGGAAGTCTACTCCTTGAATGACTTATGGTATGATCTATTTGGCGAATACTTATCACAAGAGGTTTATAAGTTCATTTTAATAAGTACAGATAATTTCAGACCTAAAAACCTTATGATTGGCCAAGGAGCCATCTGTGCAGAGTCAAAAGAGGATGCATTGGATTGGCTAAAAATCATTAAGACAGCTTTCATTTTATCTGATACAAATAAGCAGGATTTGGATTACAATAATTTCAAGAGCAACTTTAAGTTTGAAGAGTTTGGTGTAGATTCTGCCTTTCAGGAATCTGGAAATCTAAACGGTTCAGATCTTGGCGAGTCTTCTGTCTTCAATAATCTGGATGATTCCCTTTTTGAAAGATCCTTTTTAGGAAATGATGAGGATAATAAAGAGGAGGATGTCTTTGATTCTCCAACAGATGATGAATTCATTTATAATGCGAGATTTGAAGGAAATGATGTTTCTCGAAATGAAAGCTACGTTGATGATGACAAATCAGAGGATACTGAAAAGATTAATGTCTTCAATCTAAAATCCCTTAAGTCAATGGAAGATGATGAAGATGATTCTAGCCTTGAAGATGAAATAAATAGTTATGATTCAAGTAGTGATGATTATGACTATGATGAAGAGGATATCGATGAAAATGATGATGAAGAAATCTATAATGCATTTTCAAACCTTTGGGGTTAATTCTTTTTGATTTTTAAATTATGATTATCCTTTATAATTTCAATATTTTTTTCTATTTTTATTTAATTTTTATTCTTATTTTCAATTATTTTTTTTAAAATTTTCATAAAAAAGATTTATTATAAATATTAGAAAATTTATAAATATTTATATAATATTTTTTTACTTAATTATTTTTTAAGTGAATATCTAATATTATATTAAAATTATAATTTTTTAAAGTTTTATGTCTTAATAGGGTAATGGAGATTATATATTGAAAGATAAGTGCGGTATTGTTGGAATACATTCTAAAGATAATCTTAAGGATGTTTCTCACTTAATTTATTATGGTTTATATGCTTTACAGCATAGGGGACAGGAATCTGCAGGTATAGCTACTCATAACATTAATTATGGTTTGAATTTCCATTGTGGAATGGGATTGGTGACTGATGTTTTCAATAATGCTTTAATAAAGAGCTTGGCAGGAAATGTAGGTATTGGACATGTAAGATATTCAACTACAGGCCAATCAAAAATAGAAAACTCACAGCCATTCTTCACCGAATTGGATGATGGATTTATAGCTATGGCTCATAATGGTGATATTGTTAATTCAGGATCTTTAAGGGACGAATTATGCAAGAAAGGCTATGAATTCAAATCTGACACTGATTCTGAAGTGGTCTGCTATTTGATTAAAGAGGAATATGAGAATGAAAAGGATATTCTTAAAGTGATTGATAATGTTTCACAGCAATTGATAGGTTCTTATTCATTGGTCATCTTAATCAATGATGAATTATATGTTTTAAGAGACCCTATGGCTATGAAACCTTTGGTTTTAGGTGAAACTGATGACCATTTTGTAGTTGCGTCTGAAACAGTGGCGTTTGATGTGATGAATGCAAGATTTTTACGCGATTTGGAGCCTGGTGAATTGTTGTACTTTAAGGACAACAAGATCAATTCATATATTTTGCCATCTGCAAAAGGATCTAAAAGGGCCCACTGTATGTTTGAGTATGTTTACTTTGCACGTCCAGACAGTGTGATTGACAAGAGAAGCGTTTATAATACCAGACTTAAAATCGGAGAGGCTTTATATAAGGAATATCCTATTGATGCAGACTTGGTTTTGCCGGTACCGGACTCTTCAATTCCTGCAGCTATTGGCTATGCAAGGGCTTCAGGCATTCCATATGGTGAAGGATTAATTAAAAACAGATATGTTGGAAGAACCTTTATCATGCCGACCCAGGCAGAACGTGAAATTGCTGTCAGACTAAAATTAAATCCATTAAGACATGAATTAGAAGGAAAAAGCGTTGTAGTAATAGATGATAGTATAGTTAGAGGTACTACTTCCGAATCTTTAGTTAGAATTCTTAAGGCAGCAGGTGCCAAGGAGGTTCATATGCTAATCGGCTGCCCTCCAGTAATTGCTCCATGTTTCTATGGTGTTGCTCTTGCCACTAAAGAGGAATTGATTGCAGCTAATTTGGAAATTGAAGAAATCAGAAAGCAATTAGGTGCTGAAACTTTAGGTTATATCAGCATTGAATCTCTTATTGATGCCATTGGCATTGATGGAGACAGCTTATGTTTAGGTTGCATTAGTGAAGACTATCCGACAGAGATACCTGATGATTTGGAAGCTGATTCATATTATGACTATTATAAGGATCTAATTGATGCAACAGAAGAGGATGAATAGCTTTTCCTCTTTTTTATTTTTTTTATTTTTTTATTAAAGACTTTATTTTTTGATTTTTTATATTTGTTCAAGCATTTTTAAGTAATTTTTATGAGTTGTTTTTATGGTAGAGTTATTGGCCCCTGCAGGAAATTTCATTTCATTGACAAGCGCATTGAAGAATGGCGCTGATGCAATCTATATTGGCCTTGAAGATATGAATATGAGAGTGAATGCAAGCAACTTTTCCCTTGAAGACATTAAGAAGGCAAGTGAAATGACACGGGAATATGGGGCTAAACTATATGTCTGCACAAACACCATAATGAAGGATAGTGATATTGAAATCCTTAAGGAGCAACTCCCTCTCATTAAGGAATATGGTGCAGACGGCATAATCCTCTCAGACATTTCATTGATTGATTTGGCTATCGAGAATGGTCTTGAAGCCCATATGAGCGTACAGGAAAACACCACTAACTTTTATGCCTTGAAGGCATTGGAGAAATTAGGGGTTAAAAGGGCCATTCTATCAAGGGAATTGTCTTTGGAAGATATTAGGGAGATTACTAAAAAGCTAAGGGAAACCGATTCCTCAATTGAAACGGAAGTCTTCATTCATGGCGCAATGTGCATGGCCATATCTGGAAGATGCTTCTTAAGCTATGGATTATATGGAAGAAGCGCTAATTGCGGTGATTGCTTGCAGCCATGCCGTAAAGAATGGAAGTTGGTATTTGAGGAAAATGATGAGGATGATGTTGTCAATTTTTCAGACTGTGATGATGAGTCCTTTATAATTTCCAACTCCTATGATGGTTCATATAGGACAAACTTCTTCTCTCCAAAGGATATGGCATTAATAGAACATATCCCAGAGCTTATCGAAGCGGGAATCGATTCATTTAAGATTGAAGGAAGGGCAAGATCCCCAGATTATGTTGCAACAGCTGTAAGGGTTTATAGGGAAGCCATTGACTCATATCAGAAGGGCCCTGAAAACTATGAGTATAATCCTGAATGGATGGAAGAACTGATGAAGGTCTTCAATAGAGGCTATGACACTGGATTTTACTTTGATGTTCCTTATGAAATAAGTGAAAACAACCAGTCAAAATTCATAAAAAAGGATATTGGGAAGGTTGTAAATTATTATAATAGGATTAAGGTTGCAGAGCTTAAGATTTGGGATGACTTGGCTATTGGCGATGAGATAATGATTCAAGGGCCGACTACAGGTTCAATTACCCATATAATTGATTCTATGCAGATTGATGGAAAAGCTATTGAAAAGGCTGAAAAGGGGTCTAATGTGGCAATAGCAATTGATGAGAAATTAAGGGAAAGCGATTTTGTTTATAAGTTGATTCCTAGAGAAAACTAATCGGTGTAATAATGAAAAGACAAAAGAAGATAGCTATTTATGGAAAGGGCGGTATAGGAAAGAGTACCACTGTAGCCAATATTGCAGCAGCTTATAGTGAAGATGATAAGAAGGTTATGGTTATAGGTTGTGATCCTAAATCTGACACTACAAGGACATTGTGCGGTAAAAGAATACCTACAATCGTTAACACTTTAAAGGATAATAAAAGTCCAGAAATTTCTGATTTGGTTTTTGAAGGGTTCAATCAAATAAAGTGTGTTGAAAGCGGAGGGCCTGAACCTGGAGTGGGCTGTGCAGGACGTGGAGTTATCGTTGCCATGAAGCGTTTGGAGAACCTCAATGCCTTTGATGAGGAGTTTGATGTGATTCTCTATGATGTTTTAGGGGATGTAGTCTGTGGAGGATTTTCAGTACCTCTTAGAGAAGATTATGCTGATGAAGTCTTTATTGTATCTTCTGGAGAATATATGTCTTTATATGCTGCAAATAACATATCCAAGGGAATCAAAAAATTAAAGGGAAATCTTGGTGGAATAATTTGCAATTGCAAAGGCATTGAAAATGAAGAGGAAATAGTAAATTCTTTTGCAAAGGAAATTGGAACTCAAGTGATTGGAGTAATCGGAAGAAGCAATCTGATTCAAAGAAGTGAATTGGATGCAAAGACAGTAGTTGAATATGCTCCAGAATCTGCTGAGGCAGAAGATTATAGAAAATTGGCAAGTGACATTTTCAACAATGATTACTATTCAACTCCAGAGCCAATGGAAGATGAGGATTTCGAAAATTTCTTCAAGTCTTTCATTGACTAATATTTTTATACTTTTATAATTTCTTATTTTTTAAAATTTTTTAATACTTTTATAATTTTCTAGTTTTTATTTCTATTTTTTAATTAATTTTTCTTATTTTTCATTTTTTTACTAAATTCACTCTTGAAATGGTTTAGATTATAATATTTGAAATTTAACGTATCATATGCATCTTTAACTGATTCTAAGGCATCCTTTTTTCTTTTGAAATATATTAGATGGGAGTTGCAATTGCAATCGGAGCATCCAAACTTTGGAACTCCTTCGCCATCATTGGCTATGATTCTAGCCAAATCACATTCTATCTTTTCATCTGAAATGTTGAATAGGACATCTTTAATCTCGCTGTTTTCACTTTTCAATAAGTAATCGATATGCCAATGCATTTTTTTATCATCAGACAGGTGCCTCTCTATTCTTGCAACTAATGAATTCATTGATGAACCTATGTAAACATACCATCCTTTCTTGAATTTATGCGCTTGATATAGATTTCCTATTTGAAGTTTCTCACTTTTTTTCATAGATATGATTAAACAGTAGCAACCTTTCATAATTCAACAACTTCTTGAGTTTATTTTAAGATTATTAGAGGTTATTTTTATTAAATTAATTCAATTTTCTATGCATTTGTGGTTATGTGTTTTCATTATTCTGTGTATTTATAATTTTATTTTTCCCGTATTCTGATCTTATGTTTTAGGGGGGGACGATTATTTTTTATATTCCTTCAAATTCTGGTATGCCTCATCATTGTTTTCAAATATCATCCCAACTTTTTCGCATTTTTCCATTTCCGGACAGTTTCCGCATGTCTCAACCTTCTTTTCCAAGGCACATTGTCTGATTGGACAAATTGAATCGCAAAATATGGTTTTAACTCCATCAACCCGACATCCAGTGCAGTTTATCATCTCAAGTGTGATTTCAATATCATTAAGTTCGCTCCAAAGTCTTGAAACTTTTCTTCGCAGTTCATTGTCATCATTGATTGTTGCAATGCGAGCTTCGCAGGCTTCGCAGTTTATTCCACAGTATGCTATATTGTCTTTCATGAATATACTCCCCATTAATCAATTATCTGTTTTAATTTTTTCTAAATCAATGCTTATTATTTTATCAATAGTCTTTTTTAGTTTTTTTTTAATCAATGCTTATTATTTTATCAATAGTCTTTTTTTAGTTTTTTTTTTTTAATCAATGCTTATTATTTTATCAATAGTCTTTTTTTAGTTTTTTCTAATTCAGAAACAAAAATGCTTTTTAGATTAATCTTGTCTGTATTGTATTGTCATTTATGATAAAACTTTTCTGATTCATCTCTTTAATGTTGTCAGTTTCTTTTATTTCTCCTATTAAAAGAGGGGATTTTGGATTATGAAGTTTTAAGTTTCTCTGAACCAATTCCTTATTTGAATTTGCATAGCAGTATAGGCATCCATGGTTGCATGTATTATATGCCCCTATATCATTATTCAAAAGGCAATCGCACTCACCGTTTCTTGCTTTTTGCTTAGGGATATTGAGACTTTTGCTTATTGCCCTTTCAATCACCTCTTTTGTCATGCAGCCAGAGGAATCTATTCCAAATTTATTCAATTCATTTCCTTCTGCACATGTTTTAATTGTGATATTGTATTTATTCCCAATTTTTGCAAATTCCTTTCCAATGCTTAATCTTTCATTTTCTTTCACTTCATTTGCATTGGGAAAATTGCGTTTGGTCTTCTCATATAAGTCAATGAAGCTTATTATCACTTCATTTGTGTAATCAGACAATGAGGAGACCATATATTCAAATGATTCAATATGTCTTTTTAAAGTGTATTTTTCATTGATGAATATTGGATCATAGCGTAATGACACATTATCTTTGCCCAATTCATTGGATAAATATTTAAAATTGTCTATTGTTTTGTCAATTGAAGGAACATTAGGCTCTATTTCCTTTTCGTAGGGGGTTATTGTGATGTGCCAATATTGGTTGAATTGGGATATCTTATCAAGATTCTTAAACATTGGTCTAGGATTTTTGGTACAGAATATGATGCAATCGATTAGTTCCGGACTTAATTTGTAGGAATAAACAAGGTCCTTTGCATATGGGCTTCTGACATAAACGAAACCCTCTTCGATTCTCTTGTAGAACCATTCGCTGAAAAATGCAGGAATATCTGTTCTTAAGCCTGTGTTCAATATCATATAACTCTCCCTTTTTAATAATTCAATTATAAGTTTCCAATCAATTGCTACTTATTACTTATTTGTCATTGTCTTTTTAAAAATATTTTTATAAAATAATTTTCATATTTCATATTATGAATTTTAAGATAATGGCAAAAGGCCATCCAAATGTCTTGTCCAAACATAAGTCCACCTTTGAAATAACCAAGGATAAGGAGCTCAGTTTATCTGGAGATTGCATCATTGGCTTAGATATTGATAAGTCAATGGAGGATTTTCCAAAGGAATTCAAAGAAAAGTTGGCTGATGACAATACTAAAGTTATTGTAGAGCTTAAGACTCCAAATGCTTCAGATAGAATAGAAGGATTTGGTCATCATGATTTAAGTCTTTCTCATCCAACAGACATTGTTTGTAGAAAGAGCACATTTGTATGTTCCAGAACTCTAATGATTAAATCTGATAAGGCAGCTGTTGATTTGAATAGGGATTTGATAGAGGATTTGGCTAATGGCGAATCAATGGAAGTCAATATTATACTTGTTTAATTTTAATTCTTTTTCTTATTTTGAGTCTTTCAAGACATATATTCATTGTAGTAAGATTTAAATAATATGATAAATATATTATATAGTACTGTACTATTTATATACTGCTTATTTTTTATGCAGGGGTGGTCGAGCGGTCAAAGGCGCTAGGTTGAGGGCCTAGTGGGTTA
>JAUNXF010000144.1 GCA_030539935.1 Methanobrevibacter sp. | reverse complement strand
TAGCAGGGTGGGGTAGTCTGGTGATCCCGCGGGGCTCATAACCCCGAGAGCCCTAGTTCAAATCTAGGCCCTGCTATTTTTTTATGCATCGTTAATATAACACTGTTATATTCTATTTTTATAAAAAAAGAAAAAAATTTTAAAGTGTGGTAATGTTGCAACCATCACTTTCAACAATCAAGGTATGCTCCTTTTGTGATACCCATGCACCTGTTCTTTCCTTAAGTGCAGCATATGGATAAATCGCCATAGCATCCCCCAATTGCTTAAGGCCAGAGTTCACCCTATGTTCATTGAAGTTTTCTGTAAGCCAGCGTCCACTAAATGGCAAGTAACGATAATTCTTTTCAATATATTGAAGCATCCTTTGAGTATTTTTCATTCTAAATGGTTTTGACTGTAAAAATGAAAAGATATATGCCATTGGGCAGTCATTTACAATACCTTCGCCATTAGTTGCAAAAGGTTCGATTGCTACAGCTTGCCCCTCCTCAAGAATTGTCGGATCATTGTTGTCATAGTTAGGGACTGAAATGCCTGCATGCAGATTCCAATGTTCAAGGCTGTGGCCTGTAAGGTTTCTCACTGGATTTAGATTGTATTCGGCAATTGCCTCTTCAACTGCCCTTCCTATGTCACAGACTTTCACTCCTGCCCTTACAGTGCTTATTGCAGCTTCAAGTCCCACTTCTGATGCATCAATGATCCTTTGATTGAGCTCAAGTGTCTCCTCATCAAACAGTTCTTCAAGGTTGTCTCCTGGAACCATTATTGTAACTGCAGAATCTGCAATGTATCCGTTCACTTCCGCTCCAAGATCGAGCTTTACCAAGTCTCCTGTAACCATCTTATTGGTGTCTCCTGCAGGGGAAGTGTAATGGGCGGTTATTTCATTTATGGAGACGTTGCATGGAAATGCAATCCCTGCCCCTGACTTTAAAATTTCACTTTCCACAAATTCTACGAGATCAAGAATAGGCAATCCGTTTTGAATCATTTTTGAAGCGTCTGATCTTACTTTTGACACGATTTTTCCTGCTTCTTCATAAGATTTAATTTCATCAACCATATTATCACTTGGGTTTAAATAGATATTTCTTCATTTCATCTTCAGTTTAATAATAGGATTAGTTAATCATTAATCGTAATATAGTTTTAAGGGTATATGTTTAATTTTTAATAATTTCTAATAATTTTTATAAAAATTTTTATATACTCTTAATTATATAATATACTTATTCTTATTTAAATATCTTTAATGTATATTTGATAATTGGGGATTTTTTCTTATTTGAATATCTTTAATGCATATTTGAATAATTGCTAATCTTAATCATTTTATGATTATTGAAAAATATGTTTTAATCATGCTTATTATGGAGGTAAATCTATGGCTAGTGAAATTATTCCAAGTCAAATTTTTATTCTTATTTTAGTGATCATATTGGCTGCAGTTGTAGTTATTGTAGTCAGCCAATGGAAAAAGGTAAGTCAATCTAACAATACTTTAAAATTAATGGAAAAGGAAATTGAGCTAAAGAAAATAGCTATGGTTGAAAAGGATTTGGAAAATAAACGTTTAATGGAGAATCCAATTCAATTGCCTAAGGAGCAACAGGAACAGCTCACTCAAATTAGGGATTCCACTGCAGAAGTCATGAGCACTGTAGGATATCTACACAGTGAAATCAACGAACGTTTGGCTCGTCTTGAAGCTCAAACTGAACTCAAAAAGTTGGAAAAAATGCTTAAGGAAATTGAAGCTAAAGAGAAGAAGCTTAATAAAGATAAATAAATGGTATTTTTCTAAAACATTTTAAAGTGAGGTTTTATTATGGATTATATTGAATTGATTGCTATCATTATTTTAATTGCCGCAATAGTGTTTTTAATATACTATTATATTAAGACAGCTCAGGAAGGCAACATTAACATCAAGGAAGTTCTTAATTTTTCACCTAAGGACAACAATGTCAATTCCCTTGTGGATGATGAAATTCAGGAAAAGAAATCCATGGGTGACAAGATCAAATACACATTTAAGGACATTGACAAATCCTATGCCAACACTACAGATGCTTTTTCAAAAAGATTGGATGCATTTTTAGATGAAAGAAGTGAGGAATTAATTGAAAATTGGTCTTTGGTCACAACTGATGATTTATCTTCCTTAGAGGAAAGATATACAACTGCCTGTGACAGCATTGATGCCTTGGAGAAAAGATTCTCTGAATTCACCAATGCAACTGATGCAAAAATCGAAGATCTTGACAAACGTCTTAAGGCTCTTGAAGAAGCTGAAAAAGACTTGGCAGAAGCTGA
>JAUNXF010000062.1 GCA_030539935.1 Methanobrevibacter sp. | reverse complement strand
AGTTTTTTGTTAATTTATAGAATTTTAGAGAGTTTAAACTAAATGAATGATCTTTATTCCAAGTATTCCCATTTTAGCAATTCATCTTCTCCAATGTCAATTTTAGCTTTTTTGCCTATTACGCTTTCTATTTCGCTAGGTGAAATGCCAGTTCCAGGCCTTTTATATGTTAGCATATCCTCTGTAATGATTGTTCCTTCTTTGATTTCCTCTTTTGCAATTATGGAACGTCTTGCCTGTTTTCTTGATTCGCTTTCACAAGGGAGTGGAACCTTGTCATATTGTCCATTGATTGATTTGATGAGTTCTATATTCTTATTGAATTTTCTAATGTCTTCAGGGTCCATTCCATGATAATGGTCATTTCCTTTGAGTGTCTTATCTAATGTATAATGCTTTTCAAGGATGGTTGCACCATAAAGATAAGCGGTTGTTAAGATAAGCATATTTTCATCAGGTCTTGTATGGTCTGAATAGCCTATTTCATAATTAGGATATAAATCTTTAAGGTTCTTAATCATCAATAGGTTTGCATCACTATTGTCTGTAGGATAGGAAAGAACACAGTGCATGATTCCTATTCCTGCTTCTCCATTTTTGTATTTGCCGTTTGTCTCTTCTATTGTGTCAATAGCTAATTTTATTTCATCAAGATTGGAAGCTCCAGTTGAAATTATTATGTCTTTTCCTTTTTGGGCTATCTTTTTGATGAAAGGAATGTTGGTAAGGTCGGAGGAGGATATCTTATAGACCTCCATGAATTCATCCAGATAATCAATTGAGTCAAAATCAAAAGGTGTTGATAAGAACATGATTCCAATCTCTTTGCAGTAATCAGCTATTTCTCTGTATTCTTTCTCTCCAAAAGAGTCGAATTTCTTAAATAATTCGTATTGGGATGTTGTAGGTTCTTCATTTGTATCCCAATATGCTGGAGAGTTTCTGGAAGCGATGGTATTTGCCTTATAGGATTGGAATTTAACTGCATTGCAACCTGCATCCTTTGCTTCCTTCACCATTAATTTTGCAGCATCCATATTGCTTATATTTTCCTTTTTTGCAATATCGTAGTAGTTTACACCAATTTCAGCTATTAGAAATGGCTCTTCGTTGAATATGCTCATATTTTCACCTTTTTTGATTTATGATTAATTATGAATATGGGTTTTTATCCAGATTCCCTATAGTGATTTGCTCTTTTGAATTTGGTGGTTTATCCAAATCCTGGAACGAAATATTTGCTGTTTCCCATAGGGACTGATCCATCTCCCTTTCTTTCAACTTTGCTATTGGAAATTCCCTTTTCAAATATGATTTTCAATAAGTCTGCTCCATCGTATCTTAAAAAATCAAATAATGGGGATTCATAATCTAATTCGCAATAATTTATATTTTTCAATATGTCCCTTTCAATATCAAAGCATCTTCCATAAACCAGATATTTGTCAAAATCTCCAGAATTCTCTAAACTGTATAATGACTCATCAGATTTCAGATGATTATGAAATTCTTTCCACTCTTTCTTCAACCCATTTCCCTTCATGGTAAAGTTTCCATTGGTCAATATGTCCTTATAATTGCTTTCATCATATTTGGTCTCTCTTTTAAGGGATTTGGAGTAATCATCAAAGTATTTGGCAAATTTGATTGCAATCTCTTTTTTAGACATTCTTTCATACATGGATTTCAAGTCAAACTGATAATCCTTATTTATGTCTTTAAACATCTTTAAAACGGTTTGGTCTCTTTGATTCAGCTTTTTCATTTGTTTTGAATTGATTGTAAATTCAATATTTTCCATTAGCTCCAGTTCCTTATTGATATTGGTCTTCAGAATTGGATTTTTGCTGTTTTTAATTGTTTCAATTTCATCATTTGTTCTGATATTGATTCTTTCCCTTGAGATTAAGTCCAAACATGTGATTATTAAAGTGTTTGTGTTAATTTCTCTTGATTTCAATAGCTTATTTTGGAATAATAGGTTTATTATAGGATAGTCTTCATCATTTGGAATGATTTCATCAATTGAATTCATCTTCTTTCCTCCTTCCAATTCTTATATTCATTTTTAATGAGTCTTTTAATATTATCAAATCCATGCTTCAAGTCCACTTCACCCATTCTTCTGTTCATTTCACATCTTAATTGGTAATCCTTTATTGTGTTTTCAAATGTTTCTATGATTTCATCTTTGGAAACTTCGCATCCTAATCCTAAGTTAATGAATCCATGTTCTGCATTTCCGAATATGTGGCTTAATTCCCTTTCATTTTGGCAAAGACAAATGCAAGGGACTCCAAGTGAAGCTATCTCATACATGGTTCTTCCAGCTGAAGTGAATATTAGATCTGCACTATGCATATGTTCACTCATGTTCTTGACATTTTCATAGATTTCTATTCTTTCATTTTCTTTGTATTTTTCTTGTATTTCCTTCTTGTTTGCATAACCAAGTCCTAAGATGACCTCGATTTTGTTTTTGTAATCGCTTTCCAATATTGATTCAAGCACTTTTTCAGTTAGGTTGTTTGGATCGGTTCCGCCAAATGTAAGAAGTACCTTATCAACATCTTCCCTTATTTCCTTAAATGATTGATAATAAAATTCATCTTTTAAAATATAGTATTTATGGCCGGAATATAGGTTTTTAAGAGGAATCTTATGTTCATATAATGCATCAAATACCATATGGGCATATTTTACCCCGCCGCCAACATCTTCAAAGTTCACAATGAAGAAACCTTTGTCCCTAAGTGTTTTTGTATACTTTGAATTGGTGTTTAAAATGTCATTGATTATGATGTCCGGATCATATTCGACTATCTTTTCAATTATTTCCTCTTTTGATTTATCATCTGCTTCCTTTCCCTTGCCTTTGGCGCTGTTATGTGTAATGTAGGGGTAATTGTTATGGCTTACAATTTCAATTCCTAAAGGCTGTGCCTCATCAAGTAAAAACACCACTTCATGATTCACTAATTTTGAAGCTATTGATAATCCTCTGTAGATATGGCCGGTTCCTATTTCATGAGATGCATCTGACTTAATTAAGATCTTCTTTTTCTTTAGGATTCTCTCAGCAACCCACCAGTCTTCATAGTTGTCAATGTCTATGCTTTCCTGTTTTGATATTTCAATAAGGCCAATGTTTTCTCCAAGACGGCTGTTTTCAGTTACAAATTCTCTTTTTGTTGCAAAAATGCTTCCAGTTTCTTTATATGCTTTTGGAAGGTATTGTCTGTTGACCCTTTCTTTATAAAGTGGGAAATATTTTTTATTTTCTTCATCGTATCCCCAACTTAAGTGCCTGTCATCTACAACACTTATTATTGTATCGTAGTATTCGCTGCCTTCCATATTTTCTTCATCACATTTTTGATTATTCTCATTTATGTGATCTGATAATGCTTCTTTTTGATTATTCTCATTTATGGGGTTTAATAATGTTTTAATAGCCAAATCTAAGGTTTTTGTTTTAAGAAGGGGGGAGGTAGGCTGTACAGTAATTACCACATCATATCTTTCATTCATTTCATTTTCTTTTTGGATTGTCGCATCAAAGATTACAGGATCAAGTGGAATTGAGTCTTCAGCAAGTTTTCCATCTCTCTTGACAGTTTCAGCTCCAAATTTTTCTGCAATGAACTTTATCTCATTGTCATCTGTACTTACAAGAATGTCATCAACATATTTTGATGCCTTTCCCATTTCTATTGTATGTGCTATGAGAGGCTTTCCTCCAAGAAGCCGTATGTTTTTTCTTGGAATCCCTTTTGAACCGCCTCTTGCAGGAATCACAACTAAAATTTTATTATCCTTATACATTTTAAACCCTTTAGCTATTTGATAAGATATTTTTTAGATATCATGTTTTAGTAAATTTTAAAAAATATTATTAATTAAAACAAACTAATAATAGTATATTATTAATTGATATTGAATCCCATTGATTAATATTAAATCTTATTAATTATATAAAACTATATATGATTTATTTAAACGATTATTTAACAATTAATTAAACAGTTTAAGGTGTTATAATGGCGAGTATGAAAGAGATGGCTGATACTATACTAAAACGAATTAATGATTTGGCTACTCCTGTAAAGATTATGCATGTTTGTGGTTCTCATGAGCATACCATTATGGAACATGGAATCAGATCCTTGCTTCCACCTGAAGTGGAAATCGTTGCAGGGCCAGGATGTCCTGTATGTGTTGTTCCTTCAAGAGAAATTGATGAATGTTTGCAATTGATAGACAAGGGAGTTACCATAACCACCTTTGGAGACATGTTAAGGGTTCCAGGTTCTAACGGTTCTCTTGCTGAGGCGAAGGCAGAAGGTGCTGACGTAAGGGTTGTTTATGGCATTCCAAATGCTGTGGAGATTGCAGAAAAATTAGATAATGATGTTGTATTCATGTCTGCAGGATTTGAAACAACCGCCCCTGCAACTGCATCTGAATTATTAAACAAACCTCCTGAAAACTTTTCAATCATATCCTGCCATAGATTGATTCCTCCAGCTATTGAATTCTTAATCAATTCCGGAGAAACCAATTTAAATGCATTGATTGAACCGGGACATGTCTGTACCATTTTGGGAACCGAACCATTTGAGAAATTCTCAACTGAATACGGAATTCCTCAGGCGGTCGCCGGGTTCAACCCATTGGATATCCTAATGTCAGTTTATATGATTTTAAGACAAATTGATAATGGAACTCCTAGGATAGACAATGAATATAAGCGTGCTGTAAGAACTGAAGGAAATGTCATTGGAAAAGAGATGATGAATGAAGTTTTCCATGTGGAAAGCAGGGAATGGAGAGGCTTCCCTAAGATTCCTAATTCTGTTTTGGAAGTGAATGATGAGTTTGCCGAGTGGGATGCAAGGAAAAAGTATGACATTGAGGTTAAAGATGTTACAGAAGCGCCTAAAGGTTGCATTTGTGGCCCTATATTAAGGGGTATGGCAAAGCCAACCGATTGTAAATTATTTAGAAAGGCATGCAATCCGATGCATCCAATTGGTGCATGTATGGTAAGTAAGGAAGGAACCTGTAATATTGCTCACAGATATAGCAGATAGATTTTTTAAAAGATTTTCATTTTTTCCGAGTCTTTTATTTTAGTTCAATATTTTTTATTTGAGTGGTTTTATGGTAAAGATAGAGGCAGTAGCTGTAGATGTTGATGGAACAATTACAGATGGTAAAAGAAGAGTTTGCCATAGTGCTTTGGATGCTCTTCGAAAAGTGGAAGATGCAGGAATTCCAGTCATCATTGCCACTGGAAATATTTCCCACTTCACTTATGCAGTAGCTACACTTGTTGGAACTACTGGTGGAATGATTTGTGAAAATGGCGGAGTCATTTATCATGATGGATATAATGACAATAGGGTAATTGTTTTAGGAGATATTTCCAAAGCCCAAAGGGCTTATGACTTCTTGCTTGAAAAATTTGGGGATGACATTCCCTTCAAGATTGTAGAGGATTCAGATGCAAGGGTTTCTGAAATTTGTTTCTATAAGAATATGGACTCCGACCCACTTAAAGAGCTGCTTGAAGACTTTGATGTGGAGGTCTATGACAGCGGATTTGCACTTCACTTAACTGATCCTGAAGTTGATAAGGGAACAGGTCTTGTTGAATTGGCTAAACTTTTAGACTATAATATTGAAAATATCATGTGTATTGGAGACAGTGAAAATGATATTGATTTCTTACGTGCTGGAGGATTTAAGGTTGCAGTGGCTAATGCATGTGATGAGCTAAAGGAAATGGCTGACTATGTATGTGAGAAAAAGTATGGTGATGGTACAGCAGAAGCCATTGAAAAATTTGTTTTTAATGAATAGTTTTAATTATTTTGAAGTAGATTTGCTTTTAAATTATTTTAATGAATAGTTTTAATTATTTTGGAGAAAATTTGCTTTTAAATTATTTTAATTAATTTTAACTATTTTACAAAACTCTATATTATTTATTTATATCATTTATTGTGTGATAATATGTTATATGAATTGGCTGAAGAGGCAAAAAGGGAAATTTCAAAATATTGTGATGATTATGAAATTTTTTTGGAAAATACTGAATTGTTGCAGTTAGATTCTCAAAAGACTGATTTGAATTTTGCTAAAGAAGAAATTAACTTAGGTATGGGCATTAGAGTTATTAAAGATGGCAGTGTAGGTTTTGCATTCACATCAGATATGGGGGAAATTGCAAAAACTTGCGAAAATGCTTATTTGAACTCTAAACTTAATTCTAAAGATGAAAACTTCTCTTTTGCAGATGTTGAAAAATTGCCAAAGATCAATGGCACTTTTGATAAGAAATTTAGGGAGATTGATTTGGATGAACTTACAAGTTCACTGAAATCTGTTCTAAACTGTATTGAAGATAATGGTTGTCAAACCACATCTGGAGGATTTTCAGCAGCGGAAGGGGAGGTATTGATTGTAAATTCCAATGGTGTTGAAGCCTATGACAAGTCTACAGGTTTTGCATTAGGCGTTTCAATCAATGCAATAAAGGATGGCGATTTGGCAACTGCTTATGATTCCGTTTCTTCATGTCTTTATGATTTGGATGGAATCAAATTGGCTGAAGATTTATGTGATTTGGCTAAATCCTCTTTAGGCGGAGAACATATTGAAACTTCAGATAAGGATGTCATTTTGGATTATCATGCAGTGACTGGACTTCTCTCTACATTCATGAGTGGTTTCAGTGCGGATAATGTCCAAAGAGGAAGATCAAGACTTGCTGATAAGATTGGCGAGAGGATAGTCACTGAAGACCTTTCCATTTTTGATGACGGCACTGTTGATGGCGGATTAAACTCTGCAGTTTGTGATGATGAGGGAACCGCTTCAAGAAGAACTTCCCTGGTTGAAGATGGTGTTCTTAAAGGATATTTATATGATATCTACACCGCCAATAAGGATGGTGTAAAAAGCACTTCCAATGGATTTAGAGGCTCATTTGCAGGAACTCCTTCTGTCAGTGGATCAAACATTATCTTTGATTTTAAAAGCCATGTCATGGAAGATGAAATAAATGATGCATTCTTAGTGACTGATGTTTTAGGTGCACATACTGCAAATCCAATCACAGGAGACTTTTCCGTTGAGGCAAGCAATTCCTTCTTGTTGAATGATGGTGATAGGAAAGCCATTAAGAAAGCTATGATTTCAGGCAATATCTATGACCTATTAGCGGATGCAATAGCTGTAGGTGATGAGGTAAAGCAAAGAGGGTCATTCATTGTCCCTAAATTGCTTTTGCATGATGTCAGAGTGGTGGGTAACTAGCCCACCAAAAAATCTTTTTTTATTTTTAAGTCCTTATTGGGCTTATTTTTCAATGTTCTTAAACTTTTTTTAGTTTTTTATGCAGTGTTTTAATACAATTGGCTTTTTTATCCAATATGCTTAAATCTTTCATTGATGTTTTTATCCAGTTCCTTCATTTTCCTATCCATTCTTTTGGTGTCTGTTTTATATGCCTTTGACACCTCTTTGTCAATTTCCTTTTGTTTTTGCTTGAATGCTTTATTGAATTTAGAAGTTTTTTCATCAAAAGCCTTTTGGATAAAGCTTTCAAGTTCATCTTGGGATGAAAAGTCTGCAAAGTTCTTCTCTATTATTTTATCTACTTTCTCATTAAGTTTTTTCTCTTCCTTTTTAGTTAGTTTCCTTCCTTTATTAGCCATGTTTCAACCTCTTTTCAGTAGATAAAGAATTAATAATTTAATGGTGTAAAGGGAGCTTATCCCATTTTAATGACAGGCAACTGTATTTCAGTTATCATGTCATCTTCATTTTCGACTTCAAATTTGTTTTTTATATAAACCTCCTTAGGAGATCCAATGATGTCATATTTGTTTTCAATTGAGTATTCTGCCATAGTGTTATAGGTTTCTTGTATCTTGTCCAAACTTCCTTTATGGATTCCAGATAAAACCTTGTGTTCAATAATGTTTACAATCCTTATTTCTTCAGTTTCATCAGGGTCCAGCTCTGGATTGATTGGAATTCCAACATCGTAAACAACTTCATTTTCCTTGGCGGTTCGTGGGTTGTTATAGAATATTGCGAATAAGTCTCCAATTGTTTCAATCTCTTCAACTTCAACCCAACCTGTTAATTTGCCAATCAAAACTTCCATATCACTTAATGAACCTTTATAATTCATGATGGCAACTTTTTGGTCTTCTATTGTCTTTTCTTTAATCTCCATATTTACACCTTTATTGATAATAGTTAATTCTTTTTAGTTATCTTAAATTTTTTTGTTTTCAAATATTGCTGTTTTAATTAAATAAAATTACTTCCACTTCCTCTCCCTCTTCAAGAAGCTCAGTTTGTTTGGAAACTTTTGTGTATCCTGCTGCACTTGCAAGTGAGAATATGGCTCCAGAATCTTTAAAAATCGGATAAACCTTATCATCCTCCACTCTAACCAATTGGTATTGCATCCTTCCAATTGGTGAATGGATTCTTCTGGCTAAGGTTCCCTTAATTGCTTTTTGCTCTTCTTCATCTTTAAATCCTGCTAACTTCCTTAAGGCAGGTGCGACAAATACATTGAATATTACAATTGCAGAAACAGGATTTCCTGGAAGTCCAATGACTATCTTCCCATCAACCACTCCAAGAATGGTTGGCTTTCCTGGCTGTACTGTAATTCCGTGAATATGCACTTCTCCAAGCTCGTCGAGGATATGCCTAATGTTGTCCCCAACACCTGCAGATGTTCCGCCGGAGCATAATAAAACATCACATTCCTTTAATGAGTCCTGAATCTTTGCTTTCAAATCATCATATACATCTTTTACAATGCCTAGGCATTCCCCTTCAGCTCCACAATTGTCTGTAGCGGCCTTAATCATTTCGCTGTTAACATCATAGATTTTCCCAGGCTTCAATTCTTCCTGATTGGTTAATAATTCGTTTCCGGTTGAGATGATTCCCACTTTTGGCTTTTTATAGACTTCAACCTTATCAATTCCTTGAGCAGCTATCACTCCTATTTTAGGAGGGTTAAGGAGAATGTTTTCTTCGAGAATGGTCTGGCCTTTCTTGACATCTGAACCTTTTTGCCCAATGTCTTGAGAAGGGGTTACGCTGGTCAATATTTCAATTTCATCTTCTGCAAGGTCGCCATTGTCTTCTCTTCTGTTGGAGAACTCTACCATAACGACTGCATCTGCACCTTCAGGAATTGGTGCTCCTGTGCTTATTTCCACACATTTCCCAAGCTCTACGATTTTATCAGTAAATGAGCCCGCCTCTAAAAAGTCGATGACCTTAAGTCTTTTAGGATTCTCTTCATTAACCCCATAGCTGTCTTCCGCTTTAATTGCAAAACCGTCTTTTAGGGATCTGTTAAATGGTGGAAAATCAATTTCACTTTCAATCTTACTAAATGTGATTCTGTTATTGCTTTCACTAATGTCAATTATTTCAGATTGTGGAGTATAGTATTCATTAAATTTTTCATTAATGATTTCTTTTGCTTCCTCTACTTCTTTTATTTTTAAAAATTCTACACCCATTGTATTACCTTTTAAATTTTGAAAATCATATTAAAAATTATTTTTACTGATTAAGTAATTTTTTTAGAAATTATAATTTTAGAATTCATAAT
>JAUNXF010000143.1 GCA_030539935.1 Methanobrevibacter sp. | reverse complement strand
TTTTAATTGATATTTTTAAAAACCTCTTTTTCAGCTATTTTAACATCGTCTATCGCTGTTTTCAAATTATTATCTGAACTTATGACAGTGACTAAAGGCTGATTCTTTTCTATCTTCACTCCTTGATATGGGATATCATAGACGTTTGGAATATTCAAGTTTCCAATCTTCACTTGTTTTCTTGCATAAATGATTTTTTTAACTGCATATCCATCTATTGGAGGGATTTCAATCAATTCCCCTTCACATGCTTTGATGTGTGCATCTAAAAGATTTATATCCATAACCTTTTCCACTAATTCATATGTTCCCTGGAATCTTGGATTTATTTCAATCACTTTCAATTCACCCTCTTTATCCATAACATAATCAACACCATTGGATCCAATAAGTTTAAATTCCTTCATCAAATCTTCAGATGTATTTTTCATTTCATCATTCAACTTATTGATATCGAAATTATGATCAATATTTGTTCGATTATTATTAAACATTCCAAAGCTATTTTTATCCAATGGCAAAATGTTTCCAGAATATTCAAATGAATTGTTTCCCAAGTCATGTTCTGTAATTAGTTTTGTATTAATCAAACTTTTCTCCTCGTCATGGCTTGACAATACTGATGTTGACACATTGATTCCTTCAACATATTCCTGAAGTATATAGTTTTCAAGTGAAATATTTTGACAAATCTCATTCAGCTGTTTTAGTTTATTAGAACTTTCATTATTTAACAAGAAAATTCCTAACCCTCCACTTCCTTGAAGGGGTTTTAAAATAAATTGATTGTTAGTGTATTGTTCTAAAATCTCATTAAGTTCATACATATCAGATGGTTGAAATGTAAGCGGAACGTCAAATTTGTTTTTCAACTTTTTGTAAAACTTGAACTTATTCTCAACACCTTCAGTGTTCCTATTGCCACGAACAATTTTTTCATACTTTTTGAATTTTCCAGAAAAATCTTTCGAATTGATTCCAGTGGTCAACACAATTTTATCAATTTCATTTTCCCCATCATTTTGAAAGAGGAAATCCTTTGATAATTCAAGAAGCTTATTGGGGGAATAGTTCTCTTCAAATCTTCCACAGCTTATGACGCTTTCCTGATCTAAAACATGCTTTTCTGCATAAGGCATCTTGAAGTCTACGGTTTTAAAATAGCTTATGGAAAATGTTTTATAGTCCAATTTCAATGCTGAATTAACCATTGGTCTTGTGTCAATTCCCATAAGCAGCAAATTTTCCATAATATTCCATCCTTAATATTGGTTCTCTTGTTCTCTTGCCTGATCATAAACAGACTTGATTGTATCCATATCCACACTGGTATAGATTTGGGTTGTTGAAAGGCTTGAATGTCCTAAAAGTTGCTGAATCACCCTAATGTCCACTCCATTCTTCAGGAGATGTGTTGCAAAGGAGTGCCTTAATACGTGAGGGGTCACTTTCTTCTTTATTCCAGCTGCCTCTGCATATTTCTTAATCATCATCTGGACATATCTTGGAGTCAACGGATTTCCATTCTTATTTATGAAAATATATTCGCTCTTGTGTTTGTCCTCTTCAAGGTAAGCAAGCAGGAGCTCTTTGGTATGCTCATCAAACAGCACTATCCTGTCCTTGTCCCCTTTACCTCTAACCCTTATGGTTCTTTCATCAAAGTCTATATCTCTCTTCAATAATTTGACAAGTTCTGAAATACGGAGGCCTGTGGAGTAAAGCAATGTGAGAATGACCTTGTCCCTTCTTTTTGACTTTTGCTTAAATGGGGTGTCATTTTCGTTAATGGTGACAGCTTCAAGCAAATCATGGACTTCCTTTTCATTCAATGATTTAGGAAGTGACTTTGTTCTCTTCGGATTTTTGATGTCTTCCAAAAAGTAGATGTTGTTGAATTCCAAAAACTTTTTGGAAACAACTGTAGTGAGATAAATGTAATTTTGGGTAAGGTACTTGTCTCTTTTCAAGTCTCGGATATACTTTCTGAAGCTGGCCAGAAATCTCTTTCCATCATATAGCTTCTCCTCATTTCTCATATAATTGATGAGGCTGTGTATGATGGAGCTGTATGTTTTTATGGTGTTTTCTGAATAGTTTCTGATTTCCAGTTCAATAAGGTAGTCTTCGAGCATGCTTTCAAAGTCAAACACTTCCATAAGATGCTTTTTATCTCCATTCTCATCAAAGACAGGCAGTTTTATTGGAGACTGTTGAATCGGTTCATTTGATAGAGTCATTTGCTCTGTAAAAAGATTCATATAAATTCCTTCTTTAGATATTGCCAAACCCATTAATCTAAAATTAGGATAAAAGTTTTCAAATCATCTTTTGGATTTGAAATATATCTTTTAATTTTTTTAATATTTTCAAAGATATTTTC
>JAUNXF010000061.1 GCA_030539935.1 Methanobrevibacter sp. | reverse complement strand
AATAATTTTACTTATTAAGAATTATCTTGATTAATAAGAATCAATTTACTTTATAAGAATAATCCCAATTTTCGGCACTAATTAGAAGATCTGCTTTTAATGTATTCCTGTCTTTTTTCATGAGCCTCCTCTTCTGTTGGGAATAGACCTAAATGCTTTCCATCAACTTCAGCGCTCCACATGAACAATCCATCTTCGTAGAAAACGCCCTCATACTTAGATGATTTTTTCTGACTTAATGCAGATTCTGTCTTTTTGGATTTATTAGAATTTGCGACCTTCTTTTTAGAGACTCTAGATCCATCACTAACTTTAACTTTTTTATTAGTCTCTTTTGATGAAACCTTATTTCCATCTAAAACCTTAACCTTATTCTTATTTTCTTTTTTAAACTCTTTAGCATAATCTAATTTATTAGACTTTTTATCAGGACCCTTATCTTTTTTGCTTGACTTGGAACCAATAGACTTGCCGATTTCATCCTTTATGCTTGATTTTGAATCAATAGACTTGATAGCTTGAGGCTTACTTTCCTTTTTATCTTTTGCCTTAGCCCTTAATCTGTCCCTTTCCTTAAGGGTAACTGTTTTAAATCCGCCTTTAACCTTTACATCAACCAGACCATTTTCCTTAAGATAATCCTTCCTTGCCTTAATGGCTTCATTTTCACTTGAATGATAAGAGATGATTTGACCTTTGACGCTCATAGACCACAATTTCTGTATCCTGCTGAATGAAATGCCTCTTGCCTTTGAATATACACCATTTACCTTCTTAGGCATTGGAATGGAACTTATATAAATTTCCCTTGCTTCATAAGCCTCTTTAGATGATTGGTACAATCCCAAATCCTTATTGCCATGCTCTGCCTTCCACATAAAAAGACCATCATCATAGGAAACGCCTAAACATTTGGAATATGGGACATCAGGTTCTCTAATCTTTATCTCCTTATTGCTTATTCCATAAACAAGGTTTTCATCCTTCTCCTCCACTACAGCAGGAACATACAACTCATTGAGAATTTGAATTATCTCATTGTTTGGACTGGATTGCCTAAGCCTTATGAAGTCCTTTCCATCATTTACAGCTGCTTTAAGCCTAATTAAAAAGTCTGCATCCTGTGTTCTTCTGCTGAGCTTATATTTAGGCCTTATGAAGTTTTTGTCTCCGGAATAATTTACATAAAACCATACACAGATATTGAATATTATCTTATGAGCTTCATTTGCAGCCTGCAGTTCGCCACTGAAATCAGCTGAAGGCTTTTTATCCAACAATGGATTGGATCCGCCATTATTATCTTGAATCTTCTCTTCAAAGCCGGAATCATCATTTTCAGATAAGGAATAATCTTTCACTTCATTAAATCCAGTTTTATAATCCCTCAAACCGCCATTTTGTACAAAGGGCCTATTTGACTGTGATGGAAACTTGAATCCTCCAGTCCCATCCCCATTCATTGTATTATGGTAAACATCATTTCTTAACCTGCGAAGTCTTGAAAAGTCGTTTTTTATGTTGTTTGGCAGGATATTTGCATTGTTCAGCTTTTCAATTCTCTTATATTGGCTATTCTCATCATCCCTTATTCCTTCAAAGTCAAAAATTGCTTTAGTAATCTTTTCAGCTATTCTGCCAGCTATCAGAATAGCTTCCACCCCATCTCCTTCAATGAGATTCTTATCCATCCTGGCACAATCGAGATAAATGTCTCTGAATTGACTTTCCAAGAAACTAAAACAAAATTCACTCATATAAACAACTCTTCAAAAAAAATGGAGTCATCAAATAATGATGACTTATCATGATTCCCAATCTAATGTCCTAAAATGTCCTTCAAAACTTCTGATGCAGGGTCCATGCCTTGTGCACCAATCAATAAGACAACATCATCCTTGGTTGCCACATCCATAATATATCCTAATGCATCATATAACTTTTCAAAATGATTGTATTTGATGCGTTCCTCATCTAAATTAGCAAAGAATATGTCTTTTTCAAAGTCTTCAACATAATTCAGGTGGTCGACCAAATCAGAGCTAGATGATAGAGTCAAATAGATTTCCCTTTTTTTAGCATCTGAATCCCTATCAATCAAGTCATCATTCCTATGACGCAACTCCTTGATGACCTCTGCCAAAGCCTCTGAATTGAGACCGTTTAGTGTCTCTCCACGGGAACCTCTGATTGCACATGCAATATACAGATTATCCTTATCTAACTGTTCAGCCAAGTCGTAAGTCGCTCTAACGGTGTTCTTTATTCCATCAGGATTGTGTGCAAAGTCATCTATCACAATAGGTTCATCGTAAAGACGGGTAAACCTTCTGCTTAAAGGCCTGTAAGTTTTTACACCTTCCACAATGTCTTCAATAGGAATTTCCAAAGAAATGCAAGCTGAAATGGCAGACAAGATATTCCTTATAAAATGGTTTCCGGTAAATGGAAGCTCTTCAAATGTTAGGATAGCCTCGCCGCCATATTTGATGACATTTTCCTCTGTGTCAAAATAGACTTTCCTATCAGATTCCACTTCATATCCTTCAATAGCCACTTTATCCATTGAAGTGAAGTAAGTGTCAACGCCATCATTAACGAATTCCCTCATTGCCAAAACGTTTTCATCATCAAAGTTAAGGACTATTCCGCCTTTGCTTGTAGCCTTAACAACACCTGAGGTCTCTTCAAATACCTCTTCGATTGAATTTACAAGTCCAATATGGTCCATGGTGACATTTGTCACAACCCCAACGTCAGGATTGATGGCTGAAGACATGATTAATGCATGGTCCTTCATCAAATCTGTTCCCCAACCCTGCACTTCAGAAACTTCAATCACCAAATAATCAAATACACTCTTGTTTGGAATATCGCATATGAAATTGAACAGCCTTGGATCGACTCCCTGATTTGCCAAAACCTCCTCAGAGATTAACTTGGCAACCATAGGATCAATCAATGTATTGAATTCGGACTTTGCATCAGTATTTGTGAAAACATTGAATCCTGCATGGGATAAAATATGATGAATTAAATGGGAGCTTGTTGACTTGCCGTTTGTTCCGCTGATTACAACCCTTTTGCAATCAGGAACCAAATTGTCAATTGTCCATTTTATAGCAAATGCATTGGCGAATTCAATCCTATCCACCACAATTACTGGAAACTGGAGCTTTTCAGCCATTTCCAAAGCATCGTCCTTAGGGGTCAAGGTGATTAGGCAAGCCACATTCTTATCATTTGCTATTTCAACACCCTTTCCATTTATCCAATGCCTAATTACAATATCTCCTTCCTGTGCTTCATTTAAAGTTTCAAATATTCCTGTAAATCCATTTGAGGCTTTGTAATCATTAGACCCATATATTTTTCCCCCAATTGAATCTGCAAGCTGATTGATAGAAAAAGTATTTAAGGAAGATACAGAATCTGCTAATTCATTTAAAAAACATGTTTTTGACATTTTCAATCCCTTTAAAATCTAATAAAAATAAAATAAAATCAAATGAAAAATAAAAATCAAGCATAATCAAATAAGAATTAATTATAGCAATCAAATTGAATTACTTAGGAAAAGAGGAATAGTTTTCCTAAAATTCCAATTGCACATGCAAGAGCTGTCAAAAGCCAATAGCTTAAAACAATCCTAATCTCAGACATCCCCTTATAATTTAAGGTATGGTGCAAAGGCTCTACAGGCAAAGTGATTATATGTGCCCTGTGCATTAAGCTTATGATGGTTGATACAATTGGCACAGCTAATGCAAGTACGCCAAAGTAAGGCATGTCAGTTATAAGCACTGCTGCCGCATAGCCTGTACCTAAAATGAATGATCCGGTATCTCCCATGAATATTGAAGCAGGATACTTGTTGAACACTAAAAATCCAAGGCATATGGCTGTTAAAAGCCCAAATGGGTAAAGTGCAGTTGGATTTCCAAACATATATCCATAAATGCAACATGCAAAGGATGCAATGGCTATTATTCCAGCAGCCAACCCATCCATTCCATCAATAAGGTTTACTGCATTGATTGCTCCCAAAACACCTATGATTACAACAGGATATGCTAAAAGACCTAAGTTAAATCCTCCAAGGCTTGCTACAACACCAGTAAATGCCAAGAATAGGCCAGGCAACAATTGCACTATGATCTTTACACCTTCACTAGGTTCGTATTTGATTGGAATTTCAGCTACAATCTCCAATTTGCCTTCATCAACCAAAGCGCCAACTTGCTCTTTAGCCTTTTCTGTGGTTATTCTTGCCTCTTCACCTATACCTAAATCAAGCAATCCAATAGGAACAACAGAATCACTGATATTCTTCACCACTTTTTGATATTCCTTCACTCTAAGACCTAACAAGTCATCAAGCAATCCCATTACTCCACCAGTAAGCATGATAAATGAAATTATCAAAATATCTGTGTTCTTATAATATAAGGACACTATAAGCAAGATAGAAAACAAGAAAGCTATACCTCCCATTGTAGGGGTGCCTGCCTTATGCCTATGCTCACTTACTATAGGATTATCAGATAAATCTGCATCCTTTAATGTTTTCCTTACAAACCATGTAAATATCACAGTTGCAAAGAAAGTTATAAAAAACATCATTATTATATTTGTCAAATCCATATTCATCACACTTTTCTCTTAAAAAATATTAAAGACTACATACTATATTATAATATTTTATAGTCATCATAATATTTATATTTTTATTTATATATAAGAAAATGACATTACAATGACATTAACATCAAAAAGTGATAATGTCAAGACAACATCAAAAAAAAATAGCTTCATTAAAAAAAGAGGATTCATAAAAGAATTGGAAATATTGGAAAAAATAAATGAATAATAAAAAAACGAAAATCAGCAATGACAAGAAAGAAAATAAGATAAATTAATGAATAATAAAAAAATAAATGAATAATAAAAAATAAAAACCAGCATAATTAGAAAGTGTAATCATTGCCTGTTAATTCCTTAGCAATTTCAAAGGTCTCTTCACGAGTATTTCCCCTAATGGTCACCCTCTGATATCCTTTAGGACCATGAACAATAAAATTGCCATTTATGTATTCCTTTAAAGGTTCTTGAGGCTCTGGACCTTCATAATCGCCAATCGGTATTTCTAAAGTATAATAACTCTTCATCTCATCTTCAAGTTCCTTTGCATTAAAGTCACCGACAGCAATGTCAACAAGCAAATTCAATGGATTTAAATCTGTGCAGGCAAAGGACAAATACCTTGTGCCGCTTGGACGAGTATTTATTTCAATGGCATAGACCTTATTTTCATCTTTTGAATAAATCAAATCCATATCAATAGTTCCTTCAGATTTAAGATTGGATGCAATGTGCTTAGCTATTCTTCTAAACTCCTCATTGTCTATTGTTTCAAAATCACAAGGCCCATATCTAAGTCTTTTTATTGGATGTATTCCCTCTAAATTGGTCTCTCCCTTATAAACAGGCACTAACGGCAAGTATTCGCCATTCCAACCAATCACCTCAATGGAAACTTCGCTTCCTTCAATGAATTTCTCGATAAGTGCATGATTGAAACTTTCAAAATAATCTAAAACATCACTAAATTCATTTGTGATGCAGATGTCCTTACCTCCTTGACCTTCACCTTGTTTTAAGACGATTGGAAAATCAAAGCCCAGTTTTTCGATGAACTCCTCCTTATTCTCAAAATCATTTTTATTCAAAACTTTCGCAGGAGGAACATTGAGGCCTATTGACTTAAAGAATTCTTTGGTTTTTATCTTATCAGATGCTATTGCAACTGCATTGACATTTGAGGAAATTACTGGAATCTTATGCTTTTCCTCAATTTCCTCTTTCATGACTGCTACATCCATTAAAGGAGGATCAATGCCTAAAAGCGGAACGATAGCATTGACTTCTTCATCAATAGCTATTTCCATAGGCTTATCCATTCCTCTTGGAACGATATAATATCTTGTTGGCAAATCCAAATTGGGAGCCTCTTCATTTGATTCTGTAATTATGCTTTCTATCCCCAATTTATCAACATGATAGGCCACATCATCATATAATCTTGATCCAATAAACAACACTTTCATAAAATCACATTTAGAATTCCTTAATCTAATACTATATTTAAAATCGTATTAAATAAAATTTACTGAAAAGCAATGCAAAAAAGAAAAAATCAGCATAAATATTAAAAAAAAGTTTTTAAGAAGAACTAAAGACCTAAAATCTTATCAAATAGCAATTTAATAAGCATATCTGAGGAATCTTTAATTTTAGGAGACAATTCAAATGACAAATCCATTATTTCAGGTTCTATGCCAATGAATAAAATATCATATTCCCTTTCCAACTGCAAATACTTAATAAGATAGGATAATGACATTGAGTGGGTTGAAATGCTGATGTCTACAATATTGTCCTTATCCACAATATTTATTTCGCCTGCTTCCCTATTCATCAAACTGGCATCAATGAGAATGATATGGGATGGATTGCACTTCTTTATCAATCCTGTAAAGTTTTCAGGTACAGATCCGCCATTAATCAAAAATGTTTTGTTCAGCCTTTCCTTCAATGACTCATTTACATCAACATTTAATTTTAACATATACGAATTAATATCCTCATCTAGAGGTGTATTTCCAGTGTTAATATCAATTACATTATCAAAAAACTCAAATTCATTATCTTGAGTTAAAACTTTGTTTTCATCAATTTCTTGACAGTTTTCATCCGATTTTGAATTATTCAGAACATATTCTTTTAAAATAGATAACTGATTAATAATATAAGGTCCTAAACCATCATCTCCACGAATATCATTTCCTATACCTAAAATAAGAAGTGAATCACAATTTTCCAAAAACAAATCAATATCCTTACTTATTTTATCAAAATTATTTAACATTTTATCACAATACGAACAATTTAAAAAACATGAAAAATTTTACACTTGAAATACAACTAAGAAATGATACATTCAGCATATTTTCCATATATTGAACATCATACAGATAAACCAAATCAATGCTGAATGAGATGACTTAATTAGAAAATCTAAGAGATAACTTAATTAGAAACATCTAAAACTTCTGTTCTTATAGTTTCCACTCCTCCTCCCATAACATATTCCAGCCTTATTCTAACAATATCTCCGCAACTGACTTCAATCTCCTCAATTGGAATTAGCATGGAAGGGTTCAGCATTGGGGTAGGCCCACAAATAATATTTTCATTCAGTTTAGTGAAGCTGGTTATTTTAATGCCATTAATCTTTAATTTATTTTCTTCCATATTAAAATTTTCTTTAAAATCGAATTTCTCATACTTTTCCTCAGAAATCACATCTTCAAAATGGATTTCATCCAAATATTCCCTATCATAGGCCTTAAGCACAATTTCTGCAGAATAATTGCAATCGATGTCATCTAAAAAATCAAATTCGCTGTAAACAACAGATCTGCCTAAGGAAACATAAACGGGACTGTATTCATCATCCTCATACTGTATAAAATGATTATTCATGAAAACAGGTTCTGCCGAATTAATAATGCCCTGTGGAATGATTGCCCCATCATCCTTTAAATAATCTTTAGCATGATTCAATACAGGAACCTCTTCCTCATCAATCAATGCAGTGTCCAGCATCTCACAGATAATCAGGTCTGCCTTTTCATTTAATTTACTGAAATCGAAACCTAATATATCATCATTGAACAGTTGAATGTTATCAAATTCTTTAAGGTTCTCCTTAGCTAATTGATAGGTCGAATTATTTAATTCAATAGCTATAATCCTATCCATATATTCACAAGCAAAATAGCTTAAAACTCCAGACCCGCATCCCAAATCAAAAGCCAATCTGGAAGCGCATGAAGTGGCTTCATCACCATGAATTGCTTTGCCGTAATCATCTATGGCCTCCTTGAATGCACTAAGCCTTTCATAATCCCTTAAAAGCTTGAAATGATAAGAATTCACTTTAAATTTCATAATAACACTCAAAAATAAAATCAAATTTAAAAATAAGATAAGTTAAAAATATCAAAAAATGATTTAAAAGATAAGAATTAATAAAAAATCCATTAACTGAATTAATGAACTTTTTATAATGGATTTAAGAAAAAGTTAGAAATTAATGGCTGTGACTATGGTCATGGTCATGGTCGTGTTCATGCTCAGCATCCAAAGATTCGCCATTTGCTGTGGAAGTAAGCTTTACATGCTCCACACCTTTAAGTCTCATCATTCTTTCAGTGAGATCCCTAATTTGTGTAACATCCCCGTTTACAACGATGACTTCCATACAGTACTTGTGAGTCATGTGAATATGCATACTTGCATTGATTTCCTTTCTGTAATCATGCTGGATATCTGCCAAGCTTTCCATAACACCTGTGAAATGATGGTCATATATAATAGTAATGACACCTACCCTTTGACCTTCCATTTCATTCATCCATTGATATCTTAAAATGTAATCACTTAATGCATCACGAATACCTTTTGAACGTGATTGATATCCTCTGTCTTTTAAAACTTCATCAAACTCAGCCAAAAGCTTCTTTGGTAAAGACATACTTATTCTCATCATAATTAAACACCTAAAACTACAATACAAATATCAAATAATAATCAAAATTTCGATTATTACTAATATAATAAAAATCTCCAAATTATTATTAATATCAATAATATATTATTACTTTCTCTACTATAAATATTACTAATTTTTATGATAAAAACCTTAAAAAAACTAATCAGATTTGAATAAATCAGGAATAGATTTTTTATTTCAACCATTATGCCAATTAATTTTTGAATAATCATCAAAATCATTGAAAATATGAAAAATATTATATTAAACCTAAAATAAATGAAATATTATGACTGAAATAAACCTGAATGGCATTAATATAAATTATCAGCTTGAAGGAGAAGGAAAAACAATTGTTTTTGTTCACGGATTATCGGATAGCCTAAAATACTGGAATGTTTTAACAGATGAACTTAAAGATCAATATGAGGTCTTATCCTTTGACTTAAGAGGACATGGCGATTCCAGCGATGATGACAGCATAACAACCATTGACCTCTATCAGGACGACCTTTATCAATTACTAACTGCTTTGAATATAGAAAATGCCGTTTTTGCAGGGCTTTCCTTAGGAGGAAATGTTATTTTGGATTTGGCCATCAAACATCCGGAAATGGTTAATGGCCTTATAGTCATGTCAAGCTTTCCAGAACATAGCGAAAGATTAGAAAAGATCTTTGATGAGTTCCATGAGGGAATAGATAAGGGATTCATTGAATTCTATGACACAATCTTGCCATACACCTTAACAGACGACCTGCTTCTAAAACACAAGGAACTGCTGGAAAACATTAAATTTAAAGCTGCTGAGACCGCCAATATAGATGGAATCAAAAAAGGAATCAGGGCAGGATATGGATTCAACATTACAGATGAATTAAATACAATAGACGTTCCTACATTAGTAATTGCTGGAAGGGAAGATAATTTAACTGATTTAGAAATTCAAAAGAAAATTAGTGACAATATAATGGATTCAGAGCTAATCATTCTTGACAATACAAAACATAATATCCTAATTGGCAGAAATATTGAGAAAGTATTGGATATTATCAATGAATTTATGTTAAAGATAGATTGAAATAATAAAAATAATTAAAAAATAATGAAGATGCAAAGATTAAAAGAAATAAAAGAACTAAAAGAACT
>JAUNXF010000060.1 GCA_030539935.1 Methanobrevibacter sp. | reverse complement strand
AATTAAAAAAAATATCTAAAAAAAAACTAATTTTAATAAAAATAATTAAAAATAAAAAATGAAAAGAAAAATCAAAAAATTATTCTATATCAATCTTGATTTTCTCATTTCTTTTTTGTTTTGCTTCTTTTATATCGTTTAACTTTTCAGTGAATTCCTTTGCATTTTGCAATTTCAATTCAATTTCAGTGAGCTCTTCCTTAAGAAGCATTTCATCTCTTTTTAATGAATTGATGTACTCTTCACTGCCATTGTTATAATCCTCATAAATCTCCAGGATTTCTCTTGCGGAAAGTATTGATTCCTCTTTCAGGAACTGTTTGGTGTGTGGCTTTACCCTTACACTTAATGGCTGCAATCTTTCCTTTTCACCAGATTTTCTTCCGGAAGCTGTAGTTTTGGATTCCTCATAAGCATCCCAGAACTCGGTGTTCAAGTCTTGCAATATTTTGACCCTGTCTTTGAAGATCTGTTCTAAATCCCAGATTTCAAACTCTTCTGCATCATTATAATCTTTAGCTTTGAATCCAGAGTTGTCAAATTCATAATTATTACTTTTTTGTTCATTGCTTTCATTATTATCAGTCATTTTATCCCCCAATTATAATTGAAATTATTAAATTACTAAAAAACAATCATTGCGTAATACATTAATTATTTTTGTATACTATTAAATTGTCATACAAAATATATAAATGTATTCATTTTTACATATGAAAAAGAATAAAATTTAATAAAATAAGATAGATAAAATATAATGAACCAAATATATCAAAAAAATAAAATCCTAGTGAGACAATGAAAAAAATATATCTGCTTTTACCAATCCTTGCAGGAATAATGTTTGGATCTACTGGAATATTTGTTAGAACCTTGACTGAAAATGGGGTGGATTCCACCACACTACTCTTTTTACGTTTTTCAATAGCTATCCTATACATACTTATTGCAATATTGCTAACTGATAAGAGCCTACTTAAGATAAGTAAAGAGGACATCCCATTGTTTGTACTGTGTGGACTGTGCATTCTTGGACTGAACCTTTGCTATAACAGTTCAATAAACACCGTCCCATTATCCCTTGCAGCAATCCTATTAAGCACTGCACCAGTATTTGTATTAATACTGGAATATTTCCTATTTAATGAAAAAATAACTTCAATTAAGGTATTGTGTGTGATTCTCATACTCATTGGCTGTACATTGGTAACTGGACTTCTTGAAGAGAATTCAATTGACATCTCACTTATAGGAATAATCGCTGGTATCGGATCCGCCATCTTCTGGGCAATCTATTCAGTCACATCAAGAAAATCAATAGATATGGGCAGGCATACATTTACAATATTGCTGTACTCATTGATTACAATAACAATAGTGACAATACCATTTACCAATTTCACTCAGATTAGCAATTTCGTTAGCTTAAATCTGGTTCCAAATGTCATATTCCTACTATTGCATTCATTGGTCTCATTTGCGCTTCCTTACATATTCATAACCGTATCCCTAAATCATATGGATGCAGGTACAGCAGTCATCTTATCCTCCGGAGAACCAATAGCTGCCCTTGCATTTGGAATGATATTCTATTTGGAAATGCCTACAATACTGATGGTCTGTGGAGTGTTCATTACAATCATTGCACTGATACTCTTAAGCAGAAGTTCTGCAAATGGAGAAACAATGGAAAAAGTTTAAAGCATATTCTTAACAATAAAATAAAAAATTAAGGATTAAACAATGTTAAACTCATACAAGGTCTAATGCATTGTTTAATTCTTTAAATCTATTTCTGATGGTGACTTCAGTCACTCCAAGAGCTCTGGCAATTTCGGTTTGAGTTCTGCGTTCTCCTAAAATCATGGAGGATGCGTATAAACCTGCAGCTGCAAAACTTGCAGGATCCTTACCTGAAGTCAAACCTAATTCCTGTGCCTCATTAACCAATTCAATGGATTTAACTTCCACTTCAGAAGATAAATTCAATTTGCTTGCAAATCTTGGAATGTAATCACTAGGAGAGACTATAGGCAACTTCAAGCCCAATTCCCTTACCAGGAATCTGTAATTGGTACCAATGGTCTTTTTATCCACATCAGTAACTTCAGCCATTTCATCCAAGGTACGTGGAACCCTACATGATTTGCATGCAATGTAAACGGTGGCAACCATAAGTTTGCTGATGCTTCTGCCCCTGATTAAATCCTTATCCAATGCTTTTCTGTAAATGGATGCAGATTCGTTTCTAACGCTTTTGGAAAGGGATAGATTTGAAACCAACAAGGACAATTCAGTGAAAGCCCTGGATAAGTTTCTTTCACGGGTTCCCCTTACGCGAGTTTGATTGTTCAATCTCCATAAGCGGTACCATACGTCTTTATTCTTAAGATTTCCCCTAACCTTAAAGCCTGTGGCCATACCACCATCATGAAGGGATATGTTTACAGGAGCACCGTTTTGACTGTAGGAATTTCCTTCCTTATCTCTAGAAGTTCCCCTAACAGTGGAGTCGATTATGTTCTCTTCAAGAACCAAGCCGCAAGTCCTGCATGTTTTTTCAGAGCGGACATAGTCGATTAGGATTTCACTGGATCCGCAAACTGGACAAATAAATGCTTGGACCTCATTTTCAACTGGGGAAGCTCTTCTTCGCCTAGATCTGTTTTTTAATAAAGTGGAGTATTCTTTTCCTTCGATTTCATTTTTAAAATAATTTTTACTGCCTAATACATTCTTTTTGATAATATTTTCACTTTCGCTCATATTTAACCTTTTAATACATAATGAATTCAGATTACTACTTCATTATCAAAACTTTTGAATAAATCGGGATAGTATGGTTTTATTAATAAAGTGGGATAATAAAGTTGACAACCAAATAGCAATTAAATCAATACTATTACAATTAAATATTAGAACTAAAAAAAGAAATGTCCTATAACAAATAAAATTTGATGTATATGATATTTTCAAAACTTCAATTAATTGGTTGTTAATTGAAAACTAAGTTTTTGGTGAAACTTAGCACGAATCCAAGTCGTGATATATGTGTATGTTGGAACTTTTGATAGCCCCATTACTTATAGCAAAGGAACTGCAATTACAATTATAAAGAGTAACCTTTGCAATAATCTTTATTTTTAGCGATATATGATAAATTAAACTTTTTTAATCAAATAAGTTAATTTTTGGTGGTTTCAATAAAAATAAAAGATTTAATTAAAAATTTTTAAATAACATTTCAAATACTTTAAGTGCATAAAGATATATGGATTAGCTTATATTTAAAGGTTTGCAATATTCTTGACATCCAAAACCAATTGAAAGAAATAAACCAGATTTTGCGTTGCCAAAGGCAACGAAAAAACTGGGATTAGTAATCTTCTTTGAGGACTTTCAATTCGCCAGTTACAATATCAATGATAAGACCATGTACTGGCACATCTGGAATCAATGGGTGGTTTTTGATTTTATCAACCACATTAAGCACGTTTTCCTCTTCGTCTTCAAATCCTCCAATCCATTCAGCCAAATCATATTTTGCAATGTCCTCTTCCTTAATGCCTCTAGCAAGCATCTTTTCCTTTAATGCATCTGCATCAGCGCCAGCCATACCGCATTCGGTGTGCCCAACAACCAATACCTCTTCAGCTCCAAGGTTGTATAATGCAGCACCAATGGATCTGATTGCATCTTCCCCTACAATAGAGTTTCCTGCATTTCTAACTATTTTTGCATCTCCTCTTTCAAGTCCTAAAGCCGGCTCAAAGAAGTCAATCAATCTACAATCCATACAAGTCAAAATAGCAAGCTTTTTCTGTGCATGGTGAGACATTTCCTCTCCTTCAAAGTTTTCGACAAATTTCTTATTATCTTCTAAAATACCATCCAATATAGTCATATAAATACCTCTAAAAACTTTAAGACTAAAAAGAAAATTCATTTTTAATAGTCTTTAAAATTAGATCATCAAATATAAAATCATGTGTAAGCCTGTACAAAATTACAAAAAAATTTAGATGGAACATATAAAAATTTAAGTAAAAATTATACAATCATACCTATGATAATGTATGTTTTATAAACTATATAAAATTATCTTAAATTAGTTTTAAAAAGGATTATCTTGATTCTAAACCATTTAAAACCAAGCAATCAAAGATCAGGACATATGATTCTAAACCATGAAATCCAAAGTCAAACATCAAAATAAACTGCCTCTTCCCTAAGATATTCAACATTCCTCACATATAGAACATCCCTAGGATAATCAACATTCCCCAAAGTATGATTTTCCAAAATGTCACATCTGAAGATTTCATAAAAGATTACATCGCAGGCATAGATTGAGGGAATCTTGTCTGAATCCCCTTTATCCATCACTACAAAGGCATCATCTGAAATGAACACATATTTATTCCCCAATGACTCCATCCATTTCACTGTTTCATTATCATAACCCTTGTAATAATCCTCACTCTTTATGTCTTGAATAATTTCAGAAAGTTCCATAGGCCCTTCAGATGAAACGTTAAGTGTTACATTTTTAACTGTAAGACCTGCTCCATTGTCTGATGGATAATAAGCACTTAAAAAAGCCAAAAACATTCCTAAAAGAACAATGATCAAAGCCACCATTAAAATTATATTATTCCTCTTCATGATGTCCCCCCAAAAAAATGATAATGAAAAAGATAATGATAATTATTAAGATTATGATAAATAAAGGTTTTTAAAAAAAAGATAGAAAATATGACAATGAAATAATCACTGCCTAAAAAAAATTAAGATGATTAAAATAAATCATCCTAAAGAATAGGGACAATGAAACTAATCATCATCCAAAAATGCCAATCTTATATTGTCGATTATTTCTGAAAACTTTTGAGCGACTTCAGAATCTGCATAGCTATTTACCATAGTACTGTCCTGATTTGCAGATTCTGGAACCTGTTCAGTCAAAGGCAAATTACCCAAATAAACGACTCCCATCTCATTTGCGAATTTCTCTCCTTGACTTTCACCAAAGATGTTGGTTTTCTCACCGCAATGAGGACAGACATAATAGGACATGTTTTCAATTAGTCCAATGTCTTCAATATGCAACATCTTAACCATGCCTACACATTTTAAAACATCCTCTTGTGATAGGCTATTTGGTGTTGTCACCATAATGACCGCATCAACATTAGGCAATGCCTGAAGCACAGTCAATGGTTCATCCCCAGTTCCAGGAGGATTATCAATGATCAAAACATCAAGATCTCCCCATGCTGTATCTGCCATGAACTGTTTAATGGATCCGGATTTTTGAGGACCCCTCCAAATAATCGGAGTGTCCTGTGACTCAATCAAGAAGCCCATTGACATTACCTTGATTCCATTCTTGCTCATTACTGGAATCATTTCTCCATGTTCAATCATCACATCTGAACCTTCCACTCCCAACATTTTAGGAATATTTGGTCCATGAATATCAGCATCAAGAATACCTGTCAACAATCCCTTTTTCTGGAAGGCCTCTGCCAAATTTGCAGCAACTGTGGATTTGCCCACTCCACCTTTTCCACTCATAACAGCTATTTTATATTTAATATTCTTCATATGTTCAAAGAGCCTCAATTCCTGTTCAATCATTTGCTTTTGCTGTTCAGGACTAAGATTTGCTCCATGATGACCATGTCCATTATTCGCCATTTTATTCCTCTTACAAATTTTTTTAAACAGTATAATATATAATGGTTAAGTTATTTAAATATTATTTTTTACATAAAAATTTATAATAATAAATAAAGTATATGCTCATACATGTATATGATTATGAGGATATGAAAATAAAAATAAAATCATATTAAAATAATCAAATATGTGTTTGATTAAATTAAAATTTTTTATTGAAACTATAAAATAATAATAGCTAAAAATAATATAATTAGATTAAAATATTGGCCATAAAACAGGAAAAATATGAAAATAAAATCATGCAATTAAAAAACTAAAGAAAACTAAAAAAGAGAAAAAATAGATGAAAAATCAATATTAAAAAATTAAAAAATAGAATAAAAAAAAATAAAAAATAAATTTAAATTTAATTAGAACGGCAAATGAGAATAACGTTTTAGAGTGTTAAATGAATTGGTGTTCCAATTATGAATATTACCTAAGTTATTCCTCTTGCTTGTTGCATCAGCAGAATACCAAACGCCATCAATATAGATCTGTGCCCATACATGTCCAGTCACCAAACCGCTTGAGAAGGTACAACCTTGGGCATGTGAATATCTGGCAGGAATATTGGCTGCCCTACAAAGAGCTACAACCAAATTGGCATGGTCACAACAGTTTCCTCTTTTAGCGCTTAATGTGCCTGTTGCCTTATACTTGGTGTCAGCATAATACTCGTAAGCCACATTATCCCTTACATAGGTGAAAATGGCATTTGCCTTAGCCAATGTAGTGGATTTGCCTGAAGTCAATTGTTTAGCCAAATTCCTAATTGCATCATTAAGTGCATCATTTCCAGAGGATTTTAGATAGACTGCAAGTTGGGTGGCATTAAGTGATTGTGCCTCATTCAAACCCTTTTTATTTTGAGATGCATTACCATGTTTGATGCTTGCGTTGGATTTGCCGCAGACATCTTCACTATTCAATATTAAATAATTAGGCAAATAGCTATTATTGGAATAGAAATCCAATGCCTTTGAAAGTCCGAATATGTATAAGTTAGGAGATAAGTCCCCTATTCTTGTATTGATATGATTTGGAATCTTGTGATTGGACTTGGTATAGCTGATCAAATAGTTTGACAAATTGAGATATCCTGCCTTGTACAAATTGGCATTGATTAAACCTGAACCGCTATTTGAATAATTTGAACTGACACTTACAACTTCAACACTACTCTTTTTGCCATTGTTAACATTCACTATTGATTTGGACATCAAATAAGCAAAGCTGGTGATATTCACCTTCAATCCATTGACAGTGACTGTAGATGGAAGCTCTGAATTTTTCTCCACATATTTTCTTAAAGCCTTGGATGCCGCAACAATCTGATTGAATGTGAAGACCTTATCTGAAACAACCCTCACTTTTACGGAACCTGATGAAGCAACATACATGCTGTCGCCGGCAAACTTATAGGTTAGATTAACTGTTGTGAAGTTCTTCTCTGAAATGAATAAACTTGCAACGCCTTTTGAATTGGTAGTGTTCCTGTAGGTTTTGCCGTCTAATGTGAATATGATTACCTTACTTGCTAAAGCATTATTGTTTGAATCCTTTAATGTTACCTCATATGAACTGTTGTTGGCCACAGTAGTTCCTGAATTTTTAATGGTGGTTCCAAGCTTCACAGCCAAGCTAACATTACCGGAAGACTTATTGTATAATGAATTTCCAGCATAGCTATAAGATAGATTATAGGTTTTCAATGCAGAAGGATTGATGACCAAACTGGCAATTCCTTTGGAATTAGTGGTTCTGACATACTTAGCTCCGCTAAAGTTAAAGGTTATGTTTTGATTAGCTATCACCGCTCCATCACTATCTTTCAAGGTAACCTTATAAGGATTTCCCTTAATGATAGTTGCAGAAGATCCGATAAGGCTTGTAGCCAATTTAGTCCTAAGATTTAGGGAACCTGAACTAGGACCATAAAGACTGTTGCCATTGAACTTATATGTAAACTTGTAGACCTTGCCTTTAGCAGAATTTATCTTTACGCCGACCTTTCCCTTAGAATTGGTGGTTAGGGTATAATTCTTTGTGCCATAAGTAACCTTAACGGTTTTATTAGCTAAAACATTATCATTTGAATCCTTCAATGTAACATAGTAAACGTTTCCCTTACATACAAAGCTGCCGGAATTTACAAATTTGGTTGGAGTCTTGATGAATACTGACAGCTTTTTAGAAGAACCTGTATATGTGCTGTCTCCAGCAAACCTGTAGCTAATGTTATAATACTTTCCAGGGGTTTGGGAAAGGGTCAAGGAGACAATACCCTTAGAATTGGAAGTCCTATTATAAGTCTTTCCATTATGAAGAACTGTTACTTTCTTGTTTGCCAACAATTTATTGCTTGCATCCTTTAAGGTAACTGTGAATACCTTGCCTTGAACTATGCGGGCATCAGTTCCAACGATTTTTGTAGACATCTTAAGTTTAAGACTTACTGAACCGGAACTGGCCATATAAGAGCTGTCCCCTGCAAACTTATAGGTCAAATTATATGAATTCCCCCTTTTGCCGTCAAGAGTTATACTAACAATTCCCTGGGAATTGGTGGTTCTCTTATAAGTCTTACCGTTAAAGGTAAGAGTAACTGCCTTAGAGGATAATGGATTTCCTTTTTTATCTTTCAAAACAACTGAGTAGGCTCTTCCTATAACTGCAAGGCCAGTGGAATTTTCTATTGCTGTCGGAATTTTGCTTACTGTCAATTGTTGGGAAAATGAGGAATTAGCATATGAATCATCCCCCAAGAAGCTAACAACAATTAAATAATTGCCCACTCTTGTGTTAAGGGTTAAACTAGCAATTCCATTGGAATTAGTATTCCTAGTAAAATTAGTTCCATTCAGTGTAAAAATTATATTTTTACCAGATAAAACATTTCCATCTTTATCTTTTAAAGTGACTGAATAATTCTCTCCTTTAACTACGTTTGAAGTGGAACTTTCAATGCTTGTATTAGTAGTTGTTTGTGAGTTTGAATCACCGGATTCAGATAATGCATTTGATTGAGGACCATAAGATGATTCCCCATTTGATGGATTAGCGCTGAAATCCTCATAAGCCTCATTGGAACTAGAGGCCAAATCCAAATCATCATCAATTGAATCTGCATCAGCACTGGATAAAGCCAAATCATCATTTGCCAAATCACTGCTAGCGGAATCCTCACTTAATGAAATATGATCATTACCGTCATTTATATCATTTACATCGCTTGCTGATACTGAAGCCATTGAAAAGACAATCAATGAAAGAATCAACAGAAGCAATGCTTTATTTTTAGTTGAAATATTTTCACCTCAATACATTAAAAAAGATGGAATTAACATAAATAAAAAAAAAACAATGCTAATCATCATTTTATAAAAACAATTTTTAATATTTTTTAAAATAATATCTTGAAAATAATTTAATAAATAAATATTCTAAAGAATTAATGACTTAATTAATTTATATAACTAAATAATTCTTTTTTAATATTAATAAAAGATTTTTATTTAATATAATATAAATGTTTCTCTTAAAAAAAATAAAAATAAATAGCATATAAGAGTTAAAAAATGATTTAAATGATAAATAACTCATATAATTAAATAATAAAAATTAATTATTGTTTTTATTAAAAAATATTGTAAAATAGAAAGTAAAATAAGAAATAAAAGAATATTTATAAATTAAATTAAAAACAATCAAATAATGCTTTATTAGATAAATAAAGAACTATACATAACTATTTTATTAAAATATAACAGTATAATAAGTGAATAAATGAAATATAAACAAAATTAAAGTAATTTAATTAAAAAATCGTTAAATAAAGCTTTTTAAATTAAAAAATAAAAAAGTACAATTAAATATAATATATATTAATAATATATAATTTATAAAAGATTTTTTAAATGAAAAATAATTAGTTTTGAGCAAAATAAAGAAAATTTAAAGCGAAAACAAAAAAATAAACCATTTAGAATAGAAATAAAAAATCAATTGAAAACAACTAAGTTAAGTATTGAAAATTCAATCAAAAGACTGTAAAAAAATGGAATTTGAATAGAAAATAACACTAAAAAAAATAAGAAAAAATAAATGAGAAATATGGGAAAATATAGAAAAAAATTGATGAAAAATATAG
>JAUNXF010000059.1 GCA_030539935.1 Methanobrevibacter sp. | reverse complement strand
GAGGAATTAAAATGAAGGCAAAAGCTGAAAAAATAGGTGATGGAGTATACTGGATTGGTGTACTTGACTGGGACTTAAGATCTTACCACGGATATACTTTAGATGGAACCACCTACAATGCATACATTGTATTTGGTGAAAAGGTAGCTATTATCGATAATGCTTATCCTGGAAAAACCGAGGAAATGATGGCTCGTATCGAAGATGCATTTGAACAGGAAGGCAGAGAGGTAAAGGTTGACTACATTGTTCAAAACCATGTTGAAAAGGACCACAGTGGTGTATTGTACGACTTATGGAAAAGATTCGATGCACCAATCTACTGCAGTAAGATTGCTCAAGGAGGATTACTCAGACACTACCCTAAATTGGAAGGTGCAGACTTCAACATAGTTGGAACCGGCGATGCCCTTGACTTAGGCGGCAAAACCTTGGCATTCTTAGATGCATTCTTGCTTCACTGGCCTGACAGCATGTTTACCTTGCTTGCAGAAGATGGAATCCTATTCCCTAACGATGCATTCGGCCAACACTTATGCTATGCAAAAAGATTCGACACTGACATTCCAGAATACGTTCTTATGGATGCAGCACAAAAGTTCTATGGAAACCTAATCACTCCACTCAGTAAAAAGGTTCTTAACAAATTTGATGAAATCATTGAATTAGGCCTTTTGGAACAGGTCAAGATGATTGCTCCTTCCCACGGACAAATCTGGACTGACCCAATGAAAATCATCGGTGCATACAGTGACTGGGCAACCGGAAAAAGAGCAGAGGATAAGGTAACAATCGTTTACGATACCATGCACTACTCTACCCAAAAGATGGCTCATGAAGTTGCTGAAGGAATCATGGCAGAAGGATACGATGTGGAAATGTACTTCTTGCACGAAGATGAAAGAAGTGAAATCGTAAAAAGCATATTGACCAGTAAGGCAGTTGCTTTTGGAATTCCTACCATAAATGACTTCCCATTCCCAAGCATTGGAGACATCATCTACTACTTGAAAGGTCTCCATTTCAACAGGACAGGATTCAAAAGACCTGCTGTAACCTTTGGTTCCATGGGTGGAAGAGGAGGAGCTGTCGAATTCATTGCAAACGAACTTGCAGATTGTGGATTCGAAGTTCTCGACCAACAGGAAATCTACTATGTACCTGACGGCGAAGATGATGATGCAAGCTTCAAGTTAGGTCAAAAATTAGTGGAAGAAGCTAAAAAACTAGAGCTTTAATTATGAATCATTTCATATAATTAATGGTAGGTTCTTATCAACCTTCAAGTATTTGTAAGAAAAATTTTATTAATATCTTTTCTTATGAATACTCTTTTTTTATTTATTTCAGAACTTTTTTAACATGTGTTATTTTTTCTATTTTGTTTATATTTTTTCTTATTTTCATTTATTCAATAACGAATGTTCGTATTTTAATCTAATAATAAATATGATTTCATTAAACTGTTCGTACTAAAACCTAAAATAATAAAACATTTTGTAAACATAAGAACAAGTATATATGTTAGAAAGTTTATACTATAAGTATAAAACAATTTTTTATTCATTATGTTTAAGATTTTTTTATAAATTTCATATAAAATTATACATAATTTAAAAATTTTAGTTTTTTGAGGGTTAAAAATGGAAAATGAAGAAAAAACTATTCAACCAAAAGCAATTCAAATTTTTGCTAAGGCTCCTGGCGATTTAGGTGTAAATGTAGTTAAAAGTCCAGTGAAATTAACTATCCTTTCCATGTTGAAGGATACTGATATGGAATTTGATGAGATTGTTAAAAACACCGGCAAATCAAAATCAACCATTTCCGTTCATTTGAAATCATTAAGGGAAGATGGAATCGTAAGTTACAGATTTGATGCAAACGACCACAGAAAGAAAATCTTCTTCATCAATTCCAAATTCTTAGGGGAAGTTGAATCTGGAAATGAAAAGGAATTGGAAGAAAGGCAAGCTGAATTCTTGGTCAAGAATATTATGGATGTAGACAACTTCAAGTTCTCATTCCTTTTGTTCCATACCTTAAGATCCAACTTGATTCAAGAGGGAATCAACATCAACCCTGTATTGAACCAATCCGGAAAGAATATTGGAGCTGCAATGTATGAAAAGCTTTATGAAGATGACATCAACAAATTCTGTGACAACATCATCCAATTCTGGGATGACAATGGCTTAGGCAAGCTGGAGATAGTATTGGGCGACATCATCAACATTACCGCATATGAATGTTTCGAATGCAGCCTTCTCCCTAAAAAAGGAAAGCCAACCTGCTATTTGGATGCAGGTATCTTTGAGGCTTTGTTTGCAAACTATCTTAAGAAGGACGTTTCAGTAACTGAAGTGAAATGTTTCACTATGGGTGATGACTGCTGCAATTTCTTGGTCGAATCCCCAGATGGAGACGCTTTTGCTTTCTAAGAAACTTTTTAAAAATTTATTCCTAATTGTTAGCTAGTTGGGATTATTTATCCCACTCTCTTTTTATTTATTTTTTTTATCATTATATTTTTTTATTTTCTCTATTCGTTCTATTTTATTTTTAATTTTACAATTTGATTATAATTTTACAAGTTAAAGTCAATTTTACAGACTAATATCAATATTCTAATCAAAATATTACCTTGCAACTGCTCTTTCTAAAACCTTTTTATATAACTTATGTCTAATATAATTGTAATGTCAGATTCAATATTTTGTCCCGAATGCGGGATGCTTAAAAGAAATTGCGTATGTGGAAAATACGCTTCAGGAAGAAATAAAAGGCCTTATCAGAAGAAGGAAAAGAAAAACAATAAGGCTTCCACTAAAAGTGGAAGGTCCAAAGGCAATTATTTTACTAAATCCAACAACTCTAATGGGTCAGATTCACTTAAAAATGGTGCAAAAGGTCTATATCAATATGAAAACCGTAAGCCTGTAACCGTTTCAGAAGATCCGGATGTTCCTTATGCAGAGGTTTATGACATTGCAGAGCATGACCTTCCTCAAGAAGTGATTGATAGATTGAAGGAGGAATATCCAGAAATCCCAGAGCAGATAATAGAAAATTTCCCATTCGAAAATCCAAGGGAAGGTCAATTGGAGATTATAGCAGACATTGAGGAGGCCATATCAAAAGGTTACAAATACATAATATTGGAAGCAGGCACAGGTACAGGAAAGTCAGCTGTAGCAACCACCTTGGCTAGAATGTATGAATCTGCATATATCTTGACAATGACCAAGCAACTTCAAAAGCAGTATGCAGATGAATTTGATTTCCCTCTTGTAAAGGGAAGGGGAAACTTTGACTGCTTAAAGGACGGTTTAGATGTCACCTGTGATATGGGAGCCTGTAAGACTGCACCAAAATCATCCAAATTCTTCTGTCCATATGGTATCAGTAAGAATCCAACCCTTACAGGGGAATTGGCTTTCCAAGACTCCTTTGGCGGTGACGTATTTTTCCAGACAACTGACCATTGCAAGTATTGGCAACAAAAGGCAAATGCAATCAATTCTTCAATCACCCTAATGAATTATGATTATGCCATTCTGGAATTGAATTATGTAAGGCACTTTGGAAAAAGAAGCCTGTTGATTCTTGATGAGGCACATAACATTGAGGATAAATTAATGAGAACAATGGAAATTAATTTATACAATAGGCAACTTGAAAAGGACATTAAGAAAGTCATAAGTCCTCAAACTCTTAAAAGTGCAGAAAAAGGGGAATGGATAATGGAAATTGATGCAATTCAAGGCCATTACTCAGATATTGAAATTAAGGATTTGCCTACCAACAAGGCAGACAGAATCAATTCAACAATTTCAAAGTTGAAGGCCCTTAAGACCAATCTTGAAAAGGAACCTGGAAATTGGGTGATTGATGCAGATGAAAATGGAGTATCCTTCAAACCTCTTAAAGTGAACCATTATGCTGAAGATTATCTCTTTAAGCATGGGGAGGTAGTAATATTCTTAAGTGCAACAATCCTATCCCATAAGATGTTTTCCAAATGGTTAGGTTTGGACCCTCGTGAAGTCTACCATATTCAAGTGGACAGTCCATTTTCAGTTGAAAAAAGGCCTATTGAATTGAATTTAGCCGGAAAAATGTCTAAAAGCAGGGTAAAGCAATCTGCCCCTAAGTCCATTGAGATATTGCAGAAAATATTAAAGAGGCATGAGGGAGAAAAGGGACTGATTCACACCCACAGCTATAAGTGCCAACAGTACATTATCAATAATCTATACAGCAATAGGCTGATTGCCCATGGAAACAATAATAGGGAGAGGGTTTTGAAATTCTTTGAAGAGGATGAAAATCCATTGGTCCTTGTTAGCCCATCAATGAGTGAGGGAGTTGACTTGCCTTATGACAAATGCAGATTCCAGGTGATCTATAAGATACCTTTCCCATATCTTGGCGATAAACAGGTCAATATGAGAATGAAAAAGGATCAGCGTTGGTATGCCTATAAAACCGCAATGACTTTAATGCAGGCTTATGGAAGGGGAATGAGGGCAGAAGACGATTCCTGTGTAACCTATATTCTGGATTCCGATATAGAAATGCTTCTTAAGAGTCCATTGTATAAATCATTGATTCCAGAGTTCTTTAAGGAAGCTATAGTCATCAACGATGACAGAATTATTTAGTGTCTGTTTTTTTAGTGATAAAATGGTAGTGAGAGAAGAGATTCAGATAGAAGGGATTTCAATAATCCTGGAGAGAAAGAACATTAAGCACTTATACCTTCGAATTAAGCCGGATGGCACTGTTAAGGTTTCTTCTCCCATGAGATTATCAGATGAGGCAATAAATGATTTTGTTTCATCAAGGTTAGATTGGATTAGGGATACACAATCCAAAATGCTTGAAAATCCGCCTAAGCCTAAAATAAAATATAAGGATGGGGAAACCCATTATATTTGGGGGAAGCCCTACACTCTCCAGCTAATCGGTAATGAAAATGCCAAAAGGGCTTTTTATGACACAAAAGAATCCATAATTTATCTTCCAGTTCCTAAAAGGTCAACCATAAAACAAAGGGAAAAGATTTTATTTGAACTTTATAGGGCTGAAATGAATAAGGGTCTAAGCTATTTTTTAGATAAGTGCACTTATTTTGTTGGAGTGGAACCTAAGGAAGTGAAAATAAGAAACATGAAGAATTGGGGAAACTGCAGAAAGGACAAAAGGATTACCCTAAATTTGAAATTAGCTAAAAAGCCACCAATTTGCACCGAATATGTTTTGATTCATGAATTGTGCCACTTGATTGAATTCAATCACGGCCCTAAGTTTAAGGCCCTTATGGATAGTTTCTGTCCAAACTGGAGAGAGATAAAGAAATTATTGAATGAAGAGCAATAGCTCTATTTTATTTTTTTTAAAAACTTATTTATTTATCTTTAAAAAGTTATTTCTTTATTTTTAAGATGCAGCACTTTATTCTTAAGAGTTATTGCTTTATTTTTAAAAATAGTTGTTTTAATACGGACCTAGGGGGATTTGAACCCCCGACCTTGGGATCCGAAGTCCCACGTCATAATCCTGACTAGACTATAGGCCCAATTTATTTAAAAAATGATTTTTTTTAAAATTAGTGATACACTTAATATAATTTATCTCTTATCTTTTTTAAAATTTTACTTTTTATTAGTTAAAAATATTAATAAAATGATATATAAATAGAATCAATAAATTAAATTATTGAAATTATAAATTTTTTCAGATATTCTATAAATCTTATTTTTGTGATATCATGCTTACCAAAAGAATTATTCCTTGTTTAGATTGTGACCTACAGGTTCCGGAAGGTAGGGTAGTGAAGGGAGTTGAATTTAAACAGATCCGTTATGCAGGAAATCCAGTTGAACTAGCCACCAAATACTACGAAGATGGGGCAGATGAGATTGTAATACTTGACATCACTGCATCTCATGAACGCAGAGGGACCATGGTGGATGTAATCGAAAGATTGACTGAAAACGTATTCATTCCAATATGTGTAGGTGGAGGAATAAGAAAGGTGGAGGATTATACCCGAATGCTTAAGGCAGGAGCGGACAAATGCTCTACAAACACTGCTGCAATTCACAACCCACAGCTTCTCACAGACGCTTCCAAGGTTGTAGGTTCACAGGCAGTGGTAATTGGAATAGATGCCAAAAGGAGATATGTTGAAGAGGACAGGGAAGCGGCTAAAGGCAAAACTATTGTAGATACTGAGCAGGGTGAAGTATGGTTTGACTGCAGTATCTATGGCGGTAGGGAGTTCACCGGTATGGATGCCATAGCATGGGCTCAGGAATGTCAGGATAGGGGGGCTGGTGAAGTTCTTCTCACATCAATGGATGGGGATGGAACTAAAGACGGCTATGATCTCATACTGACCAAGGCAATCAATGACAATGTGGACATTCCAGTCATTGCATCCGGTGGAGTTGGAAACCCACAGCATATACTTGAGGCTTTTGAAGTGGCTGATGCCAGTGCAGCACTTGCAGCAAGCATTTTCCACTTTAATGAATATCCTGTTCCAGTAGTTAAAAAATACTTAAAGGAGAAGGGAGTTCCAATCAGGGAAACCTTTTAATTAACTTAATGAGGGGAGTTCCATTAGGGAAACTTTTTGACTAATCATTTTTAATAATTAATTTTTTATAATCCTATTGAGTGGTCTTATGTCAAATCTTCAATTCAATTCACTAATCAATCTTAGCTTGACCCAAGAATCAGGTCAAACTTCACAATCTCCATGGACACATAATTCAGTTGGAAATATGGAAGAGTTTAGTGAATTGATTTACTTAAATATTCCTTCAATTATTAATGAACTTAGTGATGAAACTATCAATTTAAATAAACTTCCAATTCTTTTAAAGCTATCTCAAGATAAAAATGATTTAAATTCATTTGGATGCATATACCAACTTCCTAAAAAAGTCAATAAAAAGGAATTTTCATTAAATTTTGATAATTTTTCTAATCAAGAAATCAAAGCAATTGAAAATGAAATTGAGGATGAAATTAAAAAAATCTATAATTTGGATTTTGATTTGGAAAAGTTCTATGAATTTTTATCAGAGGATGAAAAACTAAAGCCGTCCATTGATTTTTGCAATGGATTAAGATTATTCATCGCAAAGGATCCTTTTGAATGCATTATCTCTTCAATATGTTCTGCCAACAATTCAATTGCACGCTGGACAAAATCAATTGATAGGATAAAACATAATTGGGGGGAAAGGGTTGAGTTTGACAGCGGGGAATTTTATGGCTTTCCTGGCCCAAATCAATTTTTAGACTTTTATGAGACTCCAATTGAAGAGGCGGATGCAGATTTGCATTCTTATGAGATTGACTGTTACACCCATAATCTAAAGTCATGTGGCGTTGGATATAGGGCTCCATATATGAAAAAGGCAAGCAAAATGATTCTTGAGATGGATATCGACGAGATATTCTCAATGGATTATGATGAGGCATTTGATTTGATTTTAGCTTTGCCTGGTGTTGGTCCTAAGGTGGCGGATTGTATTCTATTATATGGATTTGGTTTTGAGGAAGCTTTTCCATCAGATGTTTGGATAAAAAGAATTGTTTCCCATTTGTATTTTGATGGAGAAGAGATTTCAGCAGATAAAACAAGAGAGTTTGGCATAAGTCATTTTGGAGATTACGCAGGTTATGCGCAACTTTATTTATTCCATTATGCTCGTAAGTCTGGTTTGATGGAAAGAATTAATAAATAAAAGATTTATATTAATCATTGTAAAAGGTTTATAGTAATTATTGGCATTTCTATTAATTATTGATGTTTATAGTATTCGAAAATAGTTTTTAGGTATAATGTGGATTTTTATGAAAAGAGCGGCTTTGACATTTGCACTGATATTGAGTTTATTTTTGATTATGGCCAGTGTTGGTGCCAGTGAAATTATGGGAAATGATTATCCTAATGGGCTTGATGATGCATATCAATCAACAGATGATCCCATTGTGGCTGCAAGTGAAGATGAGTTAGATAACCCTGCGGTTATTCCTGGAGAAGATCAATTAGATGATGAGGGATCTGATGGGGATATTGATACAGACAGTTCCTCTGATTCTTCTGAGTCTACTGGTTCTTGTTGTTCTTCTGAATCTACAGATTCTACAGATTCTGAAGGTTCTGCTGATTGTTGCTGTTCATGTTCTTCTGATGATGACAGTTCTTTTGTTTTTACTTATTCTGCTACTTCAGGTACTGCTGATTCTGATGACTCCCTCGTTTCTCCTGGCAAAACCCAACCTACTAAGTTTCTTAGCTCAAATCCAAGTTCAAAATTGGTTCCTTATAGGTTCACATATGCTAAAGACATATCCTCAGTTTATGGCAAAAAAGTAAATTTTTATGTGAAGGTGCTTAATAAACAAGGAAAAGGCATTAATCACGTATTAGTAACTTTCAAAGCTTCCAATAAAGTTTATCTGGCTTTCACAAATAAAAATGGAATAGCCCGCATTACCCTTAATTACTATGCTGGAAACTATACAATAAGGTATTATGCAGGCGAGATTTCTGGAAAAAAGAAATATACTGTAAGGAACTATTATAAGATAACAAATTATAAATGGAACTCCGGTGCCAATGTACTAAAAAATAAGAGAATCAGAGATAATGTTCCTAACTCTGCCCTTGTAAGAAAGATGATTAAATTGGCAAAATCAGGAACTCCTGTAATCGAATTTAAGGGAGGTCCTGGAAAGGTGGTATTCATCACTGCAGGGTGTCATGGAAATGAGATTCCCTCTCAAGTGGCTGCTATGAAATTAATAAAATATTTGCAGAACCATCCGATTAAGGGCACAGTTTATGTGATGCCATTTATGAATCCTAAAGGAACTGCAGCAAATGTTAGGGACTATAAGGGGTACCATTTAAATAAGAATGCAAATAAGAAAGGATCCATTTCATATAAGACAGTTAAGCTAATTACTAAATTTAAGTGTAATGCCTATGGTGATTTCCATGCAACAAAACCTGGAGGTAAGCCAGGAAAGGATGCGGTTATGGGAACTTATAAGCCTACTAAAAAAAGCGCCGCAATGGCAAAATATATTTCCAAAAATGCAAAGGTCAAATGTGTAATTTATAAAAAGGCTGGAACAGAGTATCCTGGAGCTTTAGAGGATGAGGTTAACATTAAGGGAATTCCTGCAGTTACCTGTGAGGTAATCAGTCCTCATGGAAAGATAAAAAAGGGATCTACTACAAAGGCATTGTTAATGATGAAAACACTTTTAAAATATAATAAGGTAATCTGATTTTTAAAAGATTCTTTTACATTATTCAGCTATTTTTAAGGTCCTTTTGGCCTTATTTCACTATTTTTTTAAGGTTTTTTAGCCTTATTTTAATATTTTTATTTTTTCGCTACTTATTCATCAAACTCTTTTTCAAGCAGTATTGTCACTGGGCCATTATTCAATAGGCTTACCTTCATGAATGCTCCAAAGACTCCAGTTTCACATGGCACATCCTCACTACACTTTTCTACAAAATAGTCAAATAGTTTGGTGGCTTCATTTGGAGCCAATGCCTTATGGAAAGATGGCCTGTTCTTTTTTGTTCTTCCATATAATGTAAATTGGGGAACAAGCAGAAGTTTTCCCCCTATGTCCTTAACGGAAAGGTTCATTCTGCCTTCATCATCTGGGAAGATTCTTAGCTTTGTAAGCTTTCTTGCCAAATATTCAACTTCCTTTTCACTGTCGCCCTGGCCAAATCCAACTAAAACCATTAATCCATCTTCAATTTGGCCTGTTATTTCTCCTTCGACTTCAACACTGGCATTTGTAACTCTTTGAATGACTAATTTCATATTTTTGCCTTTTATTTTTATTTCATATTATATTCTGTGTTTAATTCTTAAAATATCTTTTTAAGAATTTGAATTGTTCATTATTCATTTTTATGGCTTAGTTTTTTATGCCTTCATTTTTAT
>JAUNXF010000058.1 GCA_030539935.1 Methanobrevibacter sp. | reverse complement strand
AAATCATTTGAAAAATTAATAAGAAAACTTATAGAAATTTCGATTGAAATTTAACTATAAGATTCTTAAAAGTTTAATATCTTAAATATATAGTTTACTCATCAAACATTAATTTAATAAGATGACTATTTAATTTAATTAAATGTGATGTAAAATTTATAAATTTGTAAAATGTAAATCTACATATAGCAACATATATTTAATAATTTTGATAAAAAATAAAAAATAAAAAATTTTAAAAAATAACTAAAAAAATAAAAAAAATTAATGGACATTAAGGCAGAACATACCTAACCCCATTATAATCTATTTTTAATGATATCAAGAATTTCCTTATTCTCTTGGACCAAATCCAGATTGTCAAGCTGTTTTTTGCTTAATAAATCATTATCCTTAATCATAAGAATAGGCTTATACCACTTTTCACATTCAAAAGCAAGATCCATGAGAAGTTCCTTATCTTCAATTCTTTCTAAAGCAGCTTTGCGTATGTCAATATCAAAAAGCCTTAAAGGCAAGCTTCTCTCATCATGGAAAATATCCACTGCAGCAGTGAAGTAGTAGTAATTAAAATCATTTCTAACTATATCCAATAAAATTGAAGCATCAGTGATATAATCTAAGACAAATAATGAAAGGTCCTTATTCCTGCTGTAAAGAATAATGGCTGCCAAAACATCCTCATCATCAATATAATCAAGCGCAATTTTTCGAACATCATCATTAGGATGTTCCAATACCTTCTTTGCAAATGGAGAATAGTCCTTCCTATAATAAACTGGATAGTCCAAATCAGGCAATGCCTCTTCTGGCAAAATGCCCTTTTCAAAATCAAATTTGGATAGGTCCATATAATGCTTAGGGTGAAGATTCCTATCTATGCGGTCCTCAATGATTCCATCACAAATAGGCTCAAAAATCCAAGTGGAATTTTCCAAGGCAATATTTTCTACTATGGTTCCTGTAAGATTACCACTTTCATCCTTTGGAACAGTTATGCGAATTCTGTTTCCAATAACTTCTGCTGAAACATTAATCCTATTTAAAGAAGTTTTGACATCTACAATGACTCTCTTGAATGGATCTAAAAACTTATCTTTATTGTCTTCTTTAAATCCCATTGAATTCCTCCTATTGATTTTTTATAAATAAATGATTTTGAAAGTTTTTTTAAAAATTTAAGAAATGACAAAAAGTTCTTAAATAAAAAAATAAAAACTTTTTAAATTGCTTTAAAAACTGCCTAGAAAAAACAAATGATGATTTCATTTATTCTAAGCTTATTATAAATCTATTTTAATGCTTATATAAATTGAATAAAGCAAATGCTTTATTCAAGTTATTTATAATCAAAAACAATATTATATATAATATTGTTTTAAAAATATATAAATTTTAAAAAAAGAGGCGAAAATTGATCATTTATAAATTTTGTCAAAATTGAGAAAGCGAACATTTTATAAATGATAAAGATAATATTCTTAAAAACAAAAAACTTTTAAAAAAATGAATTAGAATACTGAAATGATAAAGTTAAAGAAAACTTACAAGGCCTAAGCAAGGCCTTGAAATTAATTAGCCTCTAAAAAGGAGATGATAAAATGTGTGGAATCGTAGGATGTATACTTAAGGATAAGGAAAAGCCTGTAGCTCCTATTTTACTCGAATGCGTGGAAAATCTTGACTATAGGGGATATGATTCTGTAGGAATAGCCACATTTGATGGAAGCATCCATGTCAAGAAGGACAAGGGAAAGATTCCTGAAGTGGATGAAAAATTAAATCTGGCAGACATGCCGGGAAACTTCGGAATAGCACATGTAAGATGGCCATCAACAGGTGTTCCAAGCAAAATCAATGCACATCCCCAACTAGACCAAGCAGGCACTATTGCAGTTGTTCACAACGGTTCATTAAAAAACTATGACGAACTTAAGGGAGAACTTATAGCAGATGGTTTTAAATTTAAATCCACCACCGACACTGAAGTCATTCCTCACTTAATCAGAAAATACATGAACGAAGGATTTGACCTGGAGCATGCATTTAGAAAAACCATAGAAAGGCTTGATGGTTCCTATGCAATTGCAGTGATTTGTGAAGAGGAAAACAATAAGATCCTTGCTACAAGATATCAATCTCCATTAAAGATTGGTGTGTCAGATGATGCATACTTCATATCATCAGATATCCCTGCCATTATTGACTACACCAGAAAAATCATCCTTCCTGCAGAAGGCGAAATGATAATTCTGGATGAAAGCGGGGTTAAGGTTCATGATGAAAATGGCAATGAAATTGAAAAGGAAACTGTCCTAATCCCATGGACAGCCCAGATGGCAAACAAGGGAGAGCATCCTTACTTTATGATTAAAGAGATTCTTGAACAGCCAGATGCGGTAGAATTTACTTTAGATGAGATGGACAACATACGAAAGATTGTTGATGACCTTGATAACATCAAGAACATCTGTTTTGTAGCATGCGGAACCTCTTATCATGCTTCCCTAAGCGGAAAATACCTTATCCAACATTTGGCAAAGATAAAGACAGATGTGGTTCTTGCTTCTGAATTCAAATACACAGCAGACACCTTGGATGAGGATACACTTGTCATATTCATTTCACAATCCGGTGAAACATTGGACAGCATGAATGCATTGAGAATAGCTAAGGAAACTTCACCAACACTTGCAATAGTGAATAATATTGGCTCCTCAATGACAGAGGAAGCAAAATATACCATCATTACTCAAGCAGGACCTGAAAAGGGAGTTGCTGCTACCAAGACATATATTGCACAGCTAACTGCCATCTACCTGTTTGCTGGACTTTTGGCAAAGGATGATGATTTGATTGAAGAATTGCATAAGGTTCCAAATTACATTAGGGAAGTGCTGGAAAAGTCTGAGGAAATCGAGGTTTTATCCAAAAGATACAGCTTTGCAGAGGACCTATTCTATCTTGGAAGAGGATTTTCATACCCTATTGCACTTGAAGGTGCATTGAAACTAAAGGAAATCTCACTTATTCATGCAGAAGGCTACGCTTCCGGTGAATTGAAGCATGGGCCTTTAGCCCTAATCAATCACAGGGTTCCGGTTATTGTAATCTTGCCACCAGGCAGTGATTATGAGGAAACCATGGTAAACTTAGAGGAAGTCAAGGCAAGAAAAGCCATTATCCTATCCATTTGTGCTGAAGGGGATGGAAAGGCAGAATGCAAATCAAGAGATGTCTTTACCATCAACCCAAATGTCAGTGAAATGGTTGCACCTCTTGTCTATACAGTTCCATTACAATTGCTTGCCTATTACGTAACCTTAGAAAAGGGCCATGACCCAGATAAGCCTGAAAATTTGGCAAAGGTAATCACTGTATAAAACAAACTTAAAAAAAACTGTAAAAAACTAGTTTAAGAAACTTAAAAATAAATTAAATATAAATCTGGAATAGATCATTCCAGATTTTATAATTCTTTTTTTTAAAAAAATATTTTTATAGACTTATTAATCATCAACTAAAAAAAAACTCTTTTTATAAACAAAAAAAATCTTTTAATGATTATTTCTTAAAATGTAATATTTTCTGAAAGTGATACTTTGAGTCATCATATTGACCAAACTCATATGCCCTAACTAATTTCATTATGCGTCCATTAATTTCAATCAGCTCATCAGGATCAATTTCATAAAGATTTTCTGTAGGTCTGAACAATCCCTTTTTTCCAGTGTAAAACTCATCCTCATACTTAGGCAAGGGATTGGGAGCTTTGAATCCCAGTTTCTTTAGTCTGGCCTTAACGATTTGATCTTTTGGCCAAATCTCACCATAATAGCTCTTCAATCCAGCCAATTTCCTTAAAACATATTCATACCTTATCTTGGAAATGGCCTTTTCATATATGTGATGGTTCCTGCTCATGGCAAATATCCGAGCCAACAGCTCATTTCTTTCAATCTCGTCAATGGCTGACAATCGAACTCTAATGCTTTCATCATTCATTGCAATGTCAAACAATATATTTTCATCACTTATGCATGATGAGGCAAATTCACGAACCTTTTCGCTTGCATCATTAAAGGCCAAGTCAACCAAAAGGTCATTAAGGGTGAATGGGTTTTCATCTTCATAAAGAACAATTGAATCTAAATCAGCATATTCATATTTTTCCTTATCCTCATCATTACCATTACTCTCATTATTTATATTATTTACATCATTGGATCCCAGATTGCCATTATTATCATCTGATTCCAAATCACCATCATATCCCAAATCTACAAGACTTTCAAAATAATCCCTATTTTTGAGATGTTCTGCATACCTGTCAGGACTATTGCCCCTTATAGGCTTGACTTCCATATATTTGCCTGCTAATGTTCTGATGGCTGCCATTCGAACTATTTCATCCTCATCATTTTTTGCAATATATGCCAAAACAGGATTGTCTTTAACATTTACAACTGCATCCTCCCTTATGCTCCAGCTGGGATGATTATATGCAAAGTCACAAATGACTTCCTGTTTATTTATTCTTGATAGGATTAGGCTCAAGATGTCAGAACTCTCATCCCTATAGAGCAAATCGATTAGAACATCCTCATCATCTATTTTTCTGATTGCTTCTCCCTTAACCGGATTATCAATGTCATTATATGCAATATCAATCAAAACATCCTTATCCTTAATTTTTGAAACTGCTTCAGCTCTTACAATCCATTCAGGGTCATTTTTTGCAATATACTCCAATAGGTCCTCATCCTCAAGATTTCGAGTGGCCTCCTTACGAGAGAATTTCCATGAATCATTAAGTGCAATGTCCGCCAAAATGGATTGGTCCCCTATTAGGTCATTGCTAAGCAGATATAATGGATCCCCACCATATTTCAATAGATAATCTCTGGTGAAATCCCCATCATCAATCCTTTTCAATGCATGATATGAAACTTCCCTATCCTCATCGCTTAATGCAATATCCCTTAAGGCATCCTTATCCCCAATTCCTGAAATTGCAAGGAGGCGGACCTTGGAGCTTTCATCACCTCTTGCAACATCCATTAGAATGTCAGCAATCCTCATATCAAGAATGTCACTAAAAAAGTGTTTCCCAGAAATGGCATCCAAATCCAACTTTGGACTCAAGTCCCTAAGACATCTGCTTAGAGTTTCACTAGGCATTGAAGCAAGCATTCTGCAGGCTTTCGCCCTTGCAGCACTATAATCCAATTTGTCATATCTGCCTAGCTTTTCATTCAGGGCCTTAATCCCCTCAATGTCCATCTCACCATTTATGAAAAACTCATCAGGGCATGTGTGATGTATTCCATCAAACCTTGGGTTTCTTAAAACAGACAATAAAGTGAAAATCAGATAATCCTCGTCTTTTATTGTATCAAATATGATTCTTGCAAAGCTTGGGTCAGCCTCATCATTTACAAGATTTGCCAAAAACTCATCATCCTCAATTTTTGATAGGCAATACCTTTTGATCATATAATCCTTAGAACTGTAAAAGAGTTCCTTTAAAAATTCATTATACTCATTGCCCTTCAAATCTTTAAGGAATAAAAGACGATTCAAAACGGATTTCAATACATCCCCTTCAGCGAATTCTCCAGGATAATATAAGATTCCATGTTTAGGCTTTGCATCCTCCTCAAAGCCATTCAACGCAAGGTCATATAAATAATCAACATCACTAATCCTATTTACTGCAATATAGCGTACAGACCACTGGCTATGGCTATTTGCAATAGCCTTTAATGCATCCTGATTGCTTATTTCGCTTACTGCATGCTCAAAGGAGTTTTCAGGGTCTATGAAAACATTCAATTCATCATTTTCAAATGATATCTTAGAGATGATCAGCTTATCATGCCTTTTAAAAATAGGCTCTTCAATTCCAAAATCCTCACTAACTTTTTCATAATCAAGATTGAATGATACCTCTATTGGAATTTCCCTAAAGTAATCATATTGGGAAAAGTTTTCCAGATATTCCTCGCCAAAAAGGTAATATAATGCAGCAAGACGAACATTTGAGTCAGGGTCATTTATTAGAAAATCCAGCCAAACATGTGGCTTTTCCACCATCCCTAATGCAAATGAACGAACATTAGGATTGGAATGGTTATAAGCTATTTCAAGCATATGGGATTCATCAGCAGATATGCATTCATCCTCATTAATTGGACTTGTATCCTTTTCAATGCCACTTACTGAATCCCTGCCCTTTTTAGAAATATTTCTTATATAGGGTTCCCATTCACTGACATCCCTTTCAAAATCAATTTCCCTAAATATCTTTTCCATTTCAAAAATGTCCTCTTCAATTAGCTCCTCTATTTCAGATATTTCCTCATGATATCGATTTTCAATAAATTTCCTGCCGATATAGGCATCACGAATCCTATAATAGGCATTTTTGCAAAATGATGAAAGATTTCTAAAAGGAGGTATCAAACACATATCCTCATCATCAAGATATGTGAATTCCTCAGGAAGCCTATTTCGAATAAGAAAAACTAAATCTCTATTACTATTTATCTCTTCCAAATCCTTAAGATAAATGTTGATATTCAGCAATTCCTCATTACGAATCTCTATCAATTTGGATTTGATTGCTTTAGGGCTATTGAATTTCATTTTATCAATACTGTTTCAATTTAATTTCAAAATCTTAAAAAAAAGAAAATATATGACTCTAATTTAAAAAAATCATTTTATAAATTTAAATCTCTATTCATGGAATAGGTTATTTTTAGTTAATCATATTTTAAAAACTTATTTTTGTCTATTTTATCCAATGATTCCTTTATTTCATTAAAAGTGGCTTCATAAACATTCAAATCAGACATAAAGGGATCATCTATATCATAAATATAATCCACATCATTGAATTCCTTTATGGTGAATATGTCCAAATCAGGATATCGTTTCCTTAAGGTATTCCTATGGGAGGTTTCTAAAGTTAAGACTAAATCCATATCCTCAATATTGGAATTTGCAACATTTGTGGACTTATGATCGGATACATCGATGCCATGGCTTTTACAGACTTCAATAGTATTTTCAGAAGGAGAGCTGCCATCTTCAGCAGCCATTCCTGCAGAACACACTTCAACATCACCTTGAATCATGGTTTTAAATATATATTCTGCCATAACGCTCCTACAGGTGTTTCCTGTACAAACAAACATTAATTTCATAGTTTCACACCTTAAAAAAATATATTAACACATATTAAACAAATTAAACTATATTTTATATTTAATCATTTAATTAAATAAATTTATGTAAAAAATAATGACTTATCTTTAATGATAATTGCATTTTTTTTAAATAATTTTGATTTTAAGTAAAAAAAATAAAAAAAAGATATAAAATGAAAAATGAAGGGAAAAAAAGAAAATGTATGATAGCTAATCTTAAAAGAAAGACTATCAAAACAATAATCAAGCTATCTAAGCAAGGCTATCATAAATTTTTCTTAATTCATCAATTGATTTTTCACTTAATTCTTGATCTTGCTTGTTTTCGATGATTGCTAGGATCTTATCCCTTTGGACCTTGTTAGCCATAGCAATCTTTGCGCTTTCAATTTCAGCTTCTTTCATGTCGAAAATGGCCTTTACAATGTTGATCTTATTTTCAATCTCCTTTTTTAGAGGATTCTTATTTGCATCTAACAGTGAATCAACCTGTAGGTCATTTTCATTCCTTTTTAGATTCTTATAGATGTAGTCAAGGTCTTCCAGCTTTAGGTCGAATAGGTCTTCGACATTGATAAGACCCTTATACTCGAATCTGTATTTCTTTTTAAGTGCTTCAATCCACATATTGTCCATAATCATCTCCTCTGCTAATTCTTAAAGGGATAAATAATTCGTATAAAAACTAAGTCAAATAATGAACGCATACTAAAAAAGGCATTATGAGTTATTGGCTCATTTAACCAATAACAACATTAAATACCCTTTCGATATTTTCTGACTTGACTTTTAGGGTAACCTTATTCTTTTGAGTGAATGAGAAACCGATACCGCTTAGCTGCTCATCTGATTCTTCAACTTTTGCAATGCTTGCTAAAGCTTCAGTGACCTTACGATGGTCCCTTAGTTCACTTACCAGGTATTCGTTAAACCAAGGATTTGGCCTTCCGTCATTTAGACAATCCTTTAGGATAAAGAAAATATGCTTGTTGCCAACTGCATTGTCTCCCCAGTAGTTTGGGCTGTAACAGATTAGGCTTACTGGAACAAAGCTGTTGTAGTTTAGGTTCCAATCCTTAACGCTTGAGGTTTGATTGTCTAGGAAGCTTTTCATGCTAAAGTTACCTTCCTTATCTAAGGTTACCTTTGCAACATCAACATATTCATTTTGATTTACTCTCATTGGGTAGACGAAGTTAAAGATCCTTCCATCAAATTCGATTTCTGCCTTAAATCCGTCATTTCCACCTCTGTAGGTGTATTGATGAACTCTGAACAGGTAATCACCAGGAATCATTTTATTCCTGTCCTTGAACTGAATGTTTTCAACAGCAGGAACATTCCTTTCAGGATTGATGATGTCCACATCCAGCCATCCGCCAGTGCCTGAGCTTTTCATATGGCTAAAGTAAATTTCCTCACCTTCAGGGGTGGTACAATGAGCGTCCAGGTCGTTTTTGTCCCAATCATTGTCGTTCCATTGGATGGTGAACCTTAGGTCAACATCAACGTCTCCACCTAAAGCCTTTACCCTTTCCTTCATTAGGCTGTCAGCAATGTTGTTCTTGTAGGCCCAACTGAATGGATTGTCCCATTTGAACATTGATGGAGCATCCTTATTGACCGGTGCAATTAATGACATGAAGTTATTGCTTAGGCCGTATGATAGGTATAGCTCCACTTCAACTGCTGTTGGCAGGATGCTTTCAACAAAGTCATCTAAAGTAATTTCCTGAACTTTGTCAAAGTTGCGTGCCTTGTTGACAGTCAGATTTCTTAATTTGTCAAATAAATTCTCATTATCTTGAATGTCACTGGTGTAATCCCTGTTTGCAAACAGCACATCGTTGATGCTTAAATCAGCCATATTTGCATAACGTCTGTAGATTGACTCTCCAAAACCTAATTCATTGATCTTTTCCTGTGCCTCTTCCAGCATCCTTTTGGTGAAGATTGGTTTTGGCCTTTGATAATTGGTAGGTGCTACAATTCTTTCATAGTTGGTGACAGCAACATCCAGTGGCACCTCTTGAGTGATGTCCATTAACAGAACTCCAATACTGTGGTTTTTGATTCTCACAATCATAGAACCAAGTTCAATGCTTTTTACCCAGTAGAATACGTTTTCATCCCATTCATTTGCTTCATATTCATGCAGGTAATTCTTAAAGGTTTTTAAAACATTTTCCCATTGATCTCCACGGTATAGGCTGTTTGAAGCGATAAGCTCTAACACAGTGTCTACAGCATCTTCTGAGATTCTTTGTGTACTGTTTTCAAGAACGATTCTGTTGTTTCTTAAAATCGCCTTTTCACTTAGGTTTCCTACACATCTTTCAGGCACATCAGCATAGAAGTGATACCAAGTGTATACACTGCCATCTTCAAGCATTTCTAAATTGCTTTCAACACCAATCCTTTTGGTGTCACTCATGAATACATCCTTGATCTCTGCTGATTTGACATGCTCATCCAGTTCATCAAACACTTCCTTTTCTAAACCGGTTGCACCCTCAAATAAAGTGATATACTTACCAGTATCTTCATCAATTGCTACAACATTTGCCATTCTTTTAAAGAAACTGCGGCATTCACTACAATCTAAAGTTCTCCTTTCACGAAACATTGGGTTTAGTTCTGCTGGAAATCCATCTAAATACATATTCCATAGTTCTTCCCAATCACAGTCTACAACAAATAATTTTCTTGGTGCCATGTTTTCATTAAAATGATCTAACACTCTGTCACGCATATTTTTAAAATTGATATTTTCACCTCCTTCATTATCAATTAAAATATTTAAAAATTATTTTGTCTTTAAAATTTTAATCAGTGATATTAAATGAATATTCTTATGACTAATATGTGCAAAAAGTTTGAATTTTTAATTATATTATTGATTAATTCATGATACAT
>JAUNXF010000057.1:4259-10146 GCA_030539935.1 Methanobrevibacter sp. | reverse complement strand
TGATAAAAAACAAAAGATAAAAAAGTAAAGATAAATAAATAATGATAAAAAGCAATGAAAAGATTAGATCATCTTATCTAATCTCTTCTCAAACCAAACTTCTTTTCCAGGTTTCTCCTTGGACAATACATCAATAGCTATTTTTAAGATTCTGACCTCATTGTCATAGTCATTTGTTTTTCTATATAATGTTGCCAAACGTTTATAAGGAGCATCACTGGTACTGCCATCCTTTACATGAACTTCATATGCCTTGATGGCCGCTTCAATGTCTGTTTTTTCCATTTCCTTGATGGTGCTCATAGGCTGACCTTTGGAAGTCTTGACCTTGCCTCCAGATTTTTGAATCTTTTCCGCCTTTTTGATGGCCTTATTGCAGTACTTCTTAAAGTCCTTATCCTTTTCCTTACGCCTTGCATCCTTAATGACCTTAATGGACTCATCAGTTGCAATGTCTCCCAATGCAAAAATGGCTGCGGTCCTTACACCGCCATCCTCATCATTGATGCATTCTGCAATAGCATCCACCTGATCCTTTGCCCTAAGTTCTCCAAGTGCCCTGACAGCCACTTTACGAACACCAAAGTCCTCATCATTCAATGCATCAACAAAGGAATCGATAGCCTTTTCACTGCCTGTTTTCTGAAGTGCAACAGTCAAGAATCTTTTATTGGAACCTGTTTCCTTATTGAATTCCTCAATCAATTTATCAACTGCAGAATCTCCAATATCACCAAGTATTTCGGCAGCTCCAAACCTTACTTGAGCATTTTCATCTTTGGTGGCTTCAATCAAAGGTTCAATAATCTTATCATCACTCTTATGTTCCAAGCTTTTAATGGCCAATTTCCTATTGGCAACATCCTCATCTTTCAATGCTTCAATAGCTTCATCAATTGATAATTTTTCAACCATAATAAGTCCTCATAGTAAAATAATCAAATATAAAAATAATCATCAATGCTTAAATCCATAAAAAATTAATTTTCAATTTTAATAATATTTAAGTAAAAACTAATATTTAAATTAATTTGAATATGTGAAAACTAAACTATAAAATAAATAAATTACATAAATATGGGTAAAACAATTAGAAATTGCAATAAGCTGAAAGCGCCAGATAAGAATTGATACTATGATAAGAAAACAAACAAAAAGCTATTCAAAAAAGCAGATCTATAAGAATCTCCATCCTTACGTTAAGGAATGGTTTGAGAATAGTTTTGAAGACTTTACACCTGCACAGAAACAGGCAATTCCTGAAATACACAAAGGAAACAACATACTTGTTTCATCACCGACAGGGTCAGGCAAAACATTGACCGCATTTTTATCAGTAATCAACGAACTAACCGCCTTGGCGGATAAGGGAGAGCTGGAAGATAAGGTTTATTGCATTTACGTATCCCCCCTTAAGGCACTGGACAATGACATTGAAAGAAACTTGGAAACTCCACTTAGGGAAATAGAAAAGATAGCCAAAAAGCCATTGAACATAAGAAAGGCAGTTCGGACAGGGGATACCAGCCAATATCAAAGAAATAAGATGCTGAAGAATCCGCCACATATACTAATTACAACCCCTGAAACATTATCCATCTTGCTTGTTGCACCTAAATTCAGGGAAAAGCTTTCACATGTGAAATATCTTATAGTCGATGAGATCCATTCCTTGGCTGAAAACAAAAGGGGAGTTCATTTAAGCTTAAGCTTAGAGAGACTGCAGGCATTGATTGGAGGATTCACACGAATTGGATTGTCAGCTACAGTAAGTCCACTTGAGGAAGTGGCCAAATTCCTCGTAGGATATGAATATGGAAATGAGCGGGACTGCATTCTTGTTGACATAAACTATTTGAAAGAGCTGGACATTGAAGTCATTTCTCCAGTTGACGATATCGTAATAGCTGACGATGAGGATACAAGGATGGCAACCTATGCATTGATTGATGATCTGGTTATGGAGCATAAGACAACATTGATATTCACAAATACCCGTAGCGCAACAGAGCGATATGTCTATAACCTTAAGAAGCTATATGGGGAACACTTCAACAACAGCAACATCATGGCCCATCACTCATCCCTATCAAAGGAATCAAGATTGAAAACGGAAGAAAAACTAAAAAAGGGAGAGCTTAAGGCGGTAGTTTCATCCACTTCACTTGAACTTGGAATAGACATCGGATACATTGACCTTGTCATATTGATAAATTCTCCAAAATCAGTTTCAAGGGCACTGCAAAGAATAGGAAGGAGCGGCCATAAACTTCATGAAAGGTCAAAGGGAAGAATAATAGTTACGGATAGGGATGAACTTGTTGAATGCTCAGTACTTCTAAAAAATGCAAAAGAAGGAAAGATAGACAATATAAAAATCCCTAAAGACTGCTTGGATGTCTTGTCACAGCACATTTATGGAATGAGCATTGAAAATCCTTGGGACATTGACTATGCATATGACATAATCAGGAAAAGCTACTGCTATAAGGACCTGGAAAGGGATGACTATGAGGATGTCTTGAGCTATTTGGCTGGAGAGTACGCCGAACTTGAAGAGAGATATGTTTATGCAAAAATTTGGATTGACTATAAGGAAAACACCTTCGGAAAAAGAGGGAAATTGGCAAGAATGCTATACTCAACCAACATTGGAACAATTCCAGACCATTCAGCCGTTTTAGTGAAATGTGATGGCGAGGTCATCGGAAAGGTTGAAGAGGACTTTATAGAAAAGCTCAAAAAAGGAGACAGCTTTGTACTTGGAGGAAGGGTGTATAAATTCAGATATGGAAAGGGAATGACAATCAATGTCTCTCCGGCATCAGGGCCTCCTACAATTCCTTCATGGTATTCTGAACAATTGCCTCTTGCATTTGACCTTGCAGTGGACATCCAGAGATTCAGATATATTCTGGAAAGCAAATTCCAATATGGAAGGTCAAAGGAGGAAATCATGGAATTCCTCCACGAATATCTCTATGTAGACGAATTTGCAGCAAATTCAATATATGAATACTTCAATGAACAGTTTTTATATGCCCAGATACCCCATAAGCAAAAATTGCTCGTTGAATATTATACTGGATTTGGAGGAAGGAAGTTCGTTGTGTTCCACAGCCTCTTTGGAAGAAAGACAAATGATGCGATTGCAAGAGCAATAGCCTATGTGGCAAGTGACAGAAACAAGAGGAACATAACAATTTCAATTACTGACAATGGATTTTATTTAAGTTCAGATGGAAAGATGGGCGCCTTGGAAGCATTGAAAAGACTCACTCCAAATAACTTTGAAAACATATTGATAAGGTCACTTGATAAGACAGAGACCTTGGCAAGCAGATTCAGACATTGTGCAGGAAGGTCTCTTATGACCTTAAGAAGGTATAAGGGCCATGAAAAGTCTGTAGGAAGGCAACAGGTAAGGGGAAAGATATTGCTCAAATACATTCAGGAAATGGATGATGATTTCCCAATACTTAAGGAGTCCAGACGGGAAGCCACTGAAGATTATATGGACATTAAAAATGCAAAAAGGGTCATTTCATGGATACATAGTGGAGAAATGGAAATCAGGACAATAAATACAATCATTCCAAGTCCATTTGCATTTAACCTTGTTTCACAGGGATACCTTGAAGTCCTGAAGCAGAACGACAAGTCTGAATTTACCAAAAGGATGCATAAGGCAGTTATAGAAAAGATAAAAGAACAGATGAACAATGATTATTATTAAGTATAAATGACAAAATGGTGATTTTAGGAGATAATGAAGACAGAAAAGCATGTACAATAAATTAAAACTATTTATAGTTTAATATATTAAATTTAAAAATTAAATAAAAAGTTTTAAATACTATAAAAATATATTTTATTTCGTCAAATATTGTATTTTATTTCAATGAGAAATATTTTATTTCGTCAAATATAATTACTGAGGAGGGTGGTGAATGTACTTGGAATTTTGGATAATCCTTGCAATTATCTTTTTGATTGGAGAATTGCTGACCGGAGGATTCTATTTATTATCAATAGGAATGGGATCATTGGCCGCTGCAATATTGAATTATCTTCACTTCAGCATTATAATCCAAATTGTGGCATTTATTTTAATCACAATAATTTTTATAATTATCTCAAGACCGATATATAAGAAATTAAATAAGAATGCTGTTGATAAAAAATCAAATACTGAAAGATTGATTGGACTTCATGCAAAGGTTACAGAAGATATCGGTTCACATAAAATCGGCACAATCAACGTAAATGGAGAAGTTTGGAAAGCCATCTCCGATGAAGAGATATCAAAAGGGGAACTTGTTGAAATTATGGAAATAGACGGAGTTAAGTTAAAAGTAAAGAAAGCATAGTTAAACAAACATGTGAAAAAAGATTAACACAATAATCAAATCAATTCAGAAGGTGAAAAAAAATGAGCATTATACTAATAATTCTAATCATCATAATCCTTGCAGTGATTGCATCAAAAACCTTAAGAATATTAAGGCCTTATGAGAAAGGTGTAGTGGAAAGACTTGGAAAATACAACAGAACCGTTGAAAGCGGTTTGAACATAATCATCCCATTTATAGAAACTTTGAGAAAAGTGGACTTGAGGGAACAAGTGGTCGATGTGCCTCCACAAGAGGTAATCACAAAAGACAACACCGTTGTAGTTGTTGACTGTGTCATCTTCTATGAAGTCATTGATGCATTCAATGCAGTTTACAATGTTGTAAACTTCTATCAGGCAATTACCAAGCTTGCACAAACCAATTTAAGAAACATCATCGGAGACTTGGAATTGGACCAGACCTTAACATCCAGAGAAATGATCAATACAGAATTGCGTGAAACCCTTGATGTTGCAACAGACAAATGGGGAACAAAAGTGGTCAGAGTGGAAATTCAAAGAATTGAACCTCCAAAGGACATCGTTGAAGCAATGAGTAAACAGATGAAAGCCGAAAGGTTCAAAAGAGCCACAATCTTGGAATCTGAAGGTTATAAGGAGTCTGAAATTAAAAAAGCTGAAGGGGATAAACAATCCAAAATCCTTGCAGCTGAAGCGGAAGCGGAAGCAATCAAACAAGTTGCAGATGCAAAGAAATATCAGGAAATTACAGTTGCTGAAGGTAAGGCAAGAGCCACTGAAATAACTTACAATGCAATCCATACAGGAAATCCGACAAATGACCTGATTGCAATTAAATATTTGGAAGCTCTTGAAAAGGTGGCTGATGGAAATGCAACCAAAATATTCCTGCCAACTGAAGTCTCTGGAATTTTAGGATCCGTTGGAGGAATCGCAGAATTATTTAAGGAAGATTCTGACAATGCTAAAAAAATTGAATCATCAAATGAGCAAGAGATGGAAATGAATAGCTCAGAAGAAATTAATTGAAAAAATGAAGATGAATGAAACTCTTGAAATGAATTAATAGTGGTGATATAATGGCTAAAATGAGTTCAGTACTGTTTGGATTTTTGCTTACCTTAGTCGTATATCTGTTCTTTGGACGCTATGAGTTCTGGGGTCTTCTGATTGTAGGATTCATAGTGGGATATGTGGCTCATGAAGGAATTCTTGGCGGAATGTGGAATGCTGCACTTGCAGGAGCATTTGGAACAATCGTAGCGGCAGTTCTATTCATACTGCTTGTCACCATCGGAGGAACTGCACTGATGGGACCTCTCGGAGGACTTACCGGATTTACAGTTTCAGGGATTGCAAGCCTAATCGAAGTTGTCTATGAAATCATCAAATATATGATAGTCATGGGAATAACCGGTGCTGCAGGTGGAGCCTTAAGCAAGCAAAAACATTAGATTATTTTTCTAAACTATAATTTTTTTATTTTTTATCTTTTTATATTTTTTTTGATTT
>JAUNXF010000057.1:0-4249 GCA_030539935.1 Methanobrevibacter sp. | reverse complement strand
TAATCTTTTATCTTAATCCGTTATCCTAATCTTTTATCAGAATATTTTTAGAATTTTATCCTAATCCTTTAAAATTTTTAATTGGCTAACTTTAATCAATAAAATATTAAACTTTAAATTATATGAGAAATAAAAGTTTAATAAGATAGTCAAAAATGAAGTTTTTATGATAAACGTTAATTTTAAAGTTTTAGGTGTGATTTAATGGTAGATGCAGAAAAGGCAAGGAAACCTAAAGGAAAGAAGAATAAAAATACTAATTTACCTGAAATAGATTTGAAATCATTGATTTTTGGTGCTGCGGCATATGCATTTTTCCCGCTAATGGCATATCAACAAAATATAGATCTGCTAATGGCATTTGCAGCTATTGGACCTATTTATATCGGTTATAAGGCAAAAACATCAGTCAAGGCTGTTCTTTTAGGTATTGTTGGTGCAACACCATTACTTTATTTGGCATTTGGTGGACTTTTAGGTTCTTATGGCGCAACAGAAATTGCAGACATCATTATCACAATCACAATTCTTGGACTTGGTGCAATTATGGCATTCCTTGGCGCATACCTTTACAGAGACAGGGAAAGAGCCAAAGAAAAATATGAAGCCGAAAACGGCTTTAAAGGAACTAAAAATGTTCCTGCACAAAAACCAAGATTTAAAAAGCTTGAGGATACCGGTGATGTGAAAACCAATATCCGCAACCTTTTCTTGCCAAGCCAGAAAAAGAAAGAATAAGAAAATCAAATACAATAAATGGAATTTAAAAAATTCTATTTTTTCTCTTTTTTTTAATTTTTTATCAAATCATTGAATTTGTTTAACCCCTTGCCAAAATAAATTGTTTCATACATAACAAACTAATTTTCCAAGAGCAATATTGTAAAAATAAGAAAAATTGAATAAAAAAATAAAAATAAAAAAAGAAAAAAGAAAAGAAATATTAAGCTTATGTAATAATCTTTTCAAATCCGCCGTTTTCGAGTGCCATCTTAATTTCACGTGCAACTCTTCTTCCCATACTCATACCTTCACCATATTTGAGGTAACTGTAGGAAGAACCTTCCATGAAGGTGTTTGTACCACCATCAGTTCTTGCACTTGTTTCAAATACAACAACTTCAAGGTTATCATTTACAAGAGTTTGGATACAGAATGGGCCGTTTAAACCAGGGCTTACTAATTCTGCTGCACTCTTAACCAATTTGTCACCGATTTCAAATGCTTGTGGAAGCAAGGATTCCCTCATTACAACTGGGTGGTTACCGGTTACAACGTAGGATGGGCTGATGTCAATGGATAATTGGTCTTTAGCAGGCATTCTTACAAATCCGTCAATGCTGGATTCATATCTGCTGTCCATACCCAAAAGTTCAACTTCATCATTCAATGCGGAGTAGAAGTAATGGATGCAGTAGTTACAGCCGGATACATACTCTTCAATGTGAGCTTGTTCCACATCTTCATCTTCAATCCATCCACGTTCTTTCATTGCATCGATCTTTTCATTAAATTCTTCAGGAGATGAAGCTACAAAGTATCCTCTTCCACCTCTTGCTCCAGGGAATTTAACCATTACCGCACGGTCAATTTTTGATGGGTCATCATATTTCATTGGGATTCTGATTTCACCGTTTACGAGCAATTTCCTTTCAAGGTCCCTTTCAGCTTCCCATCTTAAGATGTCCCTGTTACCAAACATTGGCACATTGAACTTATCTTCAACATTGTCTAAACCTGCATATGCAACAAAAGATCCATGAGGGATAACGATTGCATTCATGTCTCTTAACTTTTGCTGAACATCTTCGTTTACAATGTCTTCAAATTTATCGACAATGATGTATTCATCTGCAACATCAAAACGTTGATAAGGCACTTCCCTACCTTTTGCACATACAATAGCAGTTCTAAATCCTTCCTGTTTAGCACCGTTAAGAATATGTAAAGAGGTGTGACTACCTAAAGTTGCGATAGTGATATTGTCTTTGTCATATCCTTCTAAAATCTCCAATATTTTTTCTTTACTAACTTTTCCCATTTTTAATCTCCTGAATGAAATAATTTCAAAAGTAAAATCTTAAAGATAAAAATAATTTATCGATAATTATATTATATTTTTATAAACTTATAAAGTTTTATTATTAAATTTTATTTATATAATATGAAACTAAAAAAATCATGCAAAAAATAATGAACACAAGGAGAAAACAATTATTTTCTTAAAAAACTATATAATTTATATTAAACAAACTTATTATTGTTAGACCAAAACCAATAAATTGAAAAAACAGATAAATGATGAAAATCATTTCAAAATAGAGAAAGCCAATAAACTGAAAAAACAGATAAATGATGAAAATCATTATAGAATAAAGGATTTAAATTTGAAATTAGTGAAAATATGTTAATTGGATTAATATCAGATACACATATACCGGATAGAAGAGTTAAACTTCCCCAAAAGGTTTTAGAAACATTTGAAAATGTCGATTTGATTCTTCATGCAGGAGACATAACCAGCAAAAGCGTTATAGATGAATTGGAAACCATAGCTCCAGTAGTTGCAGTTGAAGGAAATATGGATAGGGTTCATGGCGAAATGGATCTTCCCCCTTCAAGGGTCATTGAAGTGGAAGGCCATAAGATTGGAATAATCCATGGAGAGGTTTATCCTAGAGGGGATACACAACAATTATATTATCATGCATTGCAATTGGAAGCTGATATTCTTGTAAGCGGACATTCCCATGTAGCGCAACTTGAAAAGATTAAAGAGGTCATTTTGATAAATCCTGGAAGTCCGACAAATCCGAGATTGTCTGATCCTTCCGTTGCACTAATGGAAATAAATGGCAATGAAATTGCCATAGAATTTGTTCAAACCGGAAGGCCTGTTTGCTCTGCATTGAATTTCTTTGAAGAGAAGGCGAAAAACGACAAATAAATTAAAAATACATAAATTATTGGCTAATTTTTCTTAAGCAATCATATGAAATATTGGCAGATTAAAGGAGGGTTCAAATGGGAAGCAGATGGCAAGTCGAAAAGAAAAACGACCCATATTATAAAAGAGCCAAAAGCGAGGAGTATCGTTCAAGAGCATCATTCAAACTTAAGCAGCTTGATAAAAAGTATAAGATCATTAAGGAAGGAGACACAGTAGTTGATTTAGGTGCCGCTCCTGGAGGATGGTCTCAAGTGGCCTTGGAAAAGGTGGGGGAAGAAGGAATTGTAGTGGGAGTGGATTTGAATAGGATTAAACCATTCCACGAACCAAATTTTTACGGCATCAGAGGAGACTTTACAAAGGATATAGTTCAGCAAAAGGTCATGGAATTGACAAATGGGAAAGCAAAGGTTTTGATGTCAGATGCAGCTCCTTCATTAACTGGAGTTAAGGACCTTGACCATTTAAGGTCTGTAGACCTTGTTGAAACAGTGTTTAAGATTGCAGAAAACATACTTGAAACAGAAGGGAACCTGGTAATCAAGGCATTCCAAGGGCCAGAATACAAACGTCTTTTAGACAGCATAAAATATGATTTCAGAAAGGTAAAATCCACAAAACCACCTTCCTCAAGACAAAGAAGCAAAGAAATGTATATTGTTGGATTAGGTTATAGAAAAGGCCCTAAAAAGAAAAAATAGCCATTAAAAGTTTAAAAAACAATGATGATTCTAAAAAAATAAATGATAAAATAATCCTAAAATAAATAAAAAAAGAAGTTAAATAAAATAATTATTTAACTGATAAACTATTATAAGCCTCTTGAGCTATTTTTAAATCTTTTCTTGTCTTTTCCAATCTGTCATCAACCTCTGAAGCAGACTTTCCCATCGATAATGCACTATCAACATCACTTATATCATTTTGAACCCTTACAAGCTCCACCTTAGCATTTACAAACTCTCTCTCCAAGGTGATGTTGTCCATCATATAAATTTTATTGCCTGTATCATTGAATTGAGCTTCTAAACTTGAATAATTAGATTTTAATTGTGCTAATTGGTCATATTGAGTACCAGAGGAAATTCCCCCAGTCAAGTTAGAGGAAACTAAGCTAAAACCAACATAAGCAACTGCAGCTACAGTAGCCACAATCATTATAACTCCTAAAACGGAAATTAACATAGAAGTTGATTTAAACAGATTCAATCTTGATTTTCTCATAAATTCACCATAAGATTATTTAAAAATAAACTGTTATTATTACTTTTAAAATTACACATATTTAAAATTTACACA
>JAUNXF010000142.1 GCA_030539935.1 Methanobrevibacter sp. | reverse complement strand
AAAATACAAGAACTCCATGACAAGTTCCCGAATAATTTAAATACAAGAACCTCATGACAGGTTCCCAATTAAAATAATTTAAAATAATTAGAAAAAATCTAATTATTTAAATCAAATGTCTTTAAACTTTTAATCTGAAATTATTTTAACACATTAACCATTTTCTTAACAGTTGAAGTCAAGTGATTGTCATGATTAGAAATAATCTTTACAGTTGCTCCAGTTAATGTGGCATAAGCCATTGCTGCAGCCCTGTTCATTTCCTGATGCAATTGAATGTCTTTTGCTTTCTCAGCATCCCTTTGTCTGGTTTCATCACCTAATCTTCTTACAATAACTTCATCAGGATATGCTTCAACCAAAATGAATATATCAGGATTCAATCCATCCAAAACCCATATCGGAAGACCTGGCAAGAAACCTTTAGGTGTGCTGATAGTACAATGAGTGTCAACAATAACATTGGTAGATTCAGCCTTTTCACTGATCCTAATACCTGCTTCCTTTTGAATCTCCTTTTGAGTCTCAGCAGGCAATTTTCTTAGCTCATCCCTATTTTCAACAAGACCTTTCTCTAGAGCAATTTCAGTCATGATATCCCCATAGTTCAAATGAAGATAATCTACTTTTTCTAATGCTTTTTTAAGTACAGTTGTACTTCCAGAACCTGGAATACCAGTAATAACTACTAATTTCATTTAAATCCTCTCATAAAACATTATTTTTGATAAAGTTAATTAACTAATAATAATCACAAGAATTAAAAGTAAATTAAAAAAGATAAAAGGAAATAAAAATTAATCATTTCCAAACACTTTTCATGAGCATTGAAAAGTTAAAAAGAAAAATTAATTAATTTCCAAATACTTTTCTTAACATTGGGTGCATTTCCATAAGCTGCTCTTGTGCAATCTCTTCGTAGAGCTTGTAGACGATACCTACAGTAAGCAATACACCAGTACCTCCTCCAAGAGCACCGGTCAAGTCAGCAATGAACGCCAATATACCTACAAACAAACCACCGAGAATTGTAAGAGCTGGAATGTACTTTTTCATAATCATATAAAGTTGTCTTTTACTGCTTCTGAAACCTGGAATTTGTATACCGGAATTATAAAGTTGCTTGGAAACCTCTTTTGCATTTAATGAACCGCTGATTTCCACCCACAACCATGAGAAGAGAACACAACAAGCCAAGAAGAAAATACCATAGAATATTACTCTCAATGGATTAGTGAACAATACGCTTAAACTGTTTGGAGTTGTCAGCCATAATGCAAGTCCACTGATAGGCCTTCCACCGGAAACTTCACCTAATATAGGGAATCCGATCTTTTGGAATACGCTTGCAAAAAGTGAAACGTTAACAAGAAGCGCACTTGTTAAAATAACCGGCATGTTACTTGCATAAATGAATTTCAAAGGATATTTACCGACAGATCCTCTAATCCTACCGTGTCCTCTAACTTGACCGTGAGATATAGGAATCTCTATTCTCATACATTCACCATATACAGCCATCAGGAATACTATGATTGTTGCAATCAATGGAATCAAAATGGTGAAATTAGGAGCTCCACCAATAATGGATTGGATGAATGCAGGGAGAATACCTGAAGCAGTAGTGGACGCTGCGGAAGCTGGCAAGAAGTTAAATGTACCTGTGATAATGGTTTGTGCTACACCTGCAGCAATGAATAATCCTACACCACTACCGAATCCCCATTTGGATACGACCTCATCAAGATACAATATTAAGATTGCTCCAATGACCAATTGAAGAATCATTATTGCATAAAATGAATTGTCAATAGGAACTAAACTTCCAGTAAGCACCAAAACAGCTGCCTCGAATATTGTGAATAGAATAGCTAATAATTTTTGAGTACTTTGGAACATAGCCTTATGTTCATGTTGAGATAAGTCTAAATTTAATATTTTTGCTCCAACCAATAGCTGCAATACAATAGATGCTGTTACAATAGGCCCTATACCTAAAGTAAGAATTGACCCAAAACTACCTGCCATAACAGCTCTTAATTGGGCAAATTGATCAACTGCAGCTGGACTCAAACCATATAATGGAATTTGAGCTAGAAAATAATATAAAACTAAAACAATGGCCGTCCATTTAAGCTTTTCCTTAAAGTCTTGTCTGTGAATTGGAGTCTTGACCTCAGGAAGCAACTGAAATATAGGCTTAAAATTCTCTAAAATCATTTTTTCCCCGTTAATTATTATCTATTAATTCAAATCAGATCTTAATTATTACAATTAGAAATAAAATTAATCCAATTTTGAATCTATTAAAACTTTTTTATCATAAATTAAATGTAAAATCCAAAATATTAGAAATCAATCACATAGATTATCAATGAATTTCATCATTAAAACACATTTATATTATATATAATATTATAATATTTTAGATTAATATTAATTATAATTTTTATATAATATAAACTATTCGATAAATCATACAAAAATTAACTAAATTAATATTGAATTTTTAAGAAATTGAAAAAATTTAATAAAAAATTCTCTTAAAAATAAAAAAAATAATTTTAAAAATAGTTAAAAATTTAAAAATAATTT
>JAUNXF010000056.1 GCA_030539935.1 Methanobrevibacter sp. | reverse complement strand
CATTGTTAGTGGTTGTAATTATTTTATTATTTTGGAATATTTAGATGAAACCTTATAAGAATAGTGAAAAATAGTTTAAAATTTATGGAAATTATAAAAATGTAAAAGAATAGTTTTAAAATTTATGGCAATAAAAAAAGAAAAATAATTAAATTTTAATCTCATTCAAATCAAAATTCAATTTTCCTCCAATAGCTGCTCTGGCTATTGAAATTCCATTTGCTCCAGCATTTAACATCTTTTTAGCTTGAGCAATGGAGTTTATTGAATTGTTTCCAATTATGAAAATATCAGTGTTTTCAGAAATTTGTCTTATTAAATCAAAATCTGCATCTCTTACGCCTATCTTCATGGCATCAATGTGAAGATAGTCCACTCCGCAATCTTCTGCCAGTTTAGCTATTGCAATGTTGTCGACTCCTTCAACATTTGCCCTCATTTTCATGGAAACCTTTGATTCTGATTTTTTGACGACTTCTTTTATGTAATCTTCCAGGTCTGGCCTGAGGAGCATGCTTTGTCCACAGCCAGCTCTAACAAGCTCTTCCTGTCTGCAATGGCAATTGATTTCAATGATGTCAAGGTTAGCTATTTTGCTGATTTCAATGAGAGGCTCCGGTGTGGTTCCCCTTAAGTTTGCACTTACTGTGACATCAAAATTATCCTTTATTGTGTTAACCTCATTTTCAATTACATCATAAACTTCATCTTTAGGGTAATTGAACTCTTTCCTGCCTCTTGCTATGATCTTTTCACAAGCCTCTATTGACTCATTGTCAGTATTGTATCCTCCAATTGTCACGGTGTCAAATCCGTAAGGTATCAGTTTCATTGCAAATTCTGCATCTGTAATTCCTGCCATTGGCGCAAGCACTTTAATGTTAACACTTCCTTGAATAGTTGCTTAATTTAAATTTAATTTTTAATTTAAAAATAGTTTTCTAAAAATAGCCAATATAAAAATAAATTAAAAAATAGCTAAAATAAAAATAAATTAAAAGATAGAAAAAAAGGAATAATAAAAAAGTTAAATTAAGTGAAAATAAGACTTATTTAAAGTTCATCAATAACGTGTATCCATTCCTTATTATTTCCTGCACGAATTATTTCAAGTCCAATGTCTGCCATATAAGCGGCATCTTCCATATTGTCTGCCCTGCCGATTCCTGCTTTGAGGCCGATGCCAATTTCATCATAGATTTCCTTAAGTATATTTGTGAGGTCCTCTTCGCTTAATCCGTTGCATGGGGACATGAAGTTGTCTCCACCTATGAAGAACAATAAAGCTCCTTTTTCTCTGAGTTTTGTCATCAGGTAATGTTGGGCCTTATTTACCATAAAGCTTGTATCAAAGGCAGATTCTATATCAGTTAAGGTTTCGGTAACACTATTGATGTCAATGTGTGCAGCTTGGACGAAACTGTCTTCTGGGTCTTCAATGAGGTTGTTGATTGCTAGTATTTCTTTTCTTCCAGAAGATTGGGCTCCCCCTTCCTTTTGAAGTGCAATTGTCGCGAGTCTTTGAGCTTCATGTGCAGTTTCCGCTGCTCCTACACCCATACTGATGGTAATTGGGTACCTGTTTCTAATGGACCTTTGAATTCTCATGTGGTCTTCTTCGTTAAGACCGTTTGTTACTGCGAGTAGATTATCAAATCTTGTAAAGAACACTAAACCTTTTTTAGCAGCTATCAATCTTTGCACATCTGCAAAAAGTTCTGCTTGTAAAATTTGAAGGTCGGATTCAGTACGTGGTCTTGGAGTCACTGTCCATGGACCATAATTATCGATTTGTATCAAAGTCATTTGTATCATATATTTTCACCTAATATTAATATATTTAGTTATAACTAAATTAGTATTTAAACTTTAAGCATTAAATGAATATTTTTTTTAAAAATTTTATATTTTTTAATAATTTTTCATAAATTTTTATTAATTAGCTATTGCTTCATTATTCCAAAACTATTTTCGCTAAATTTATCTTATCTTCAATTGTTTTCATGAATGTGTTGGCTACAATAACATTTGGTATGATCTCTTCAATCTCACTTTCATACTCTGCATCTTGATTGTCAATGACCAGTTTGCTTAGGAATGGGTTGTAGATTTCTGCAACACCAATTGATGAGCTTTCATAGCCGAAGGCATTCATGAATTGTCCAGCAGGGCCGCTGAATGCAGACTTGCCGATAAATGGGGAAACGGCAATAACATCCTTTCCCTTTAATGCCTCTTCGACACCCTCTATTGAAATGATCGGCCTTATTGAGGTGATTGGATTGGATGGTCCGATTATGACCTTATCAGACTTTTCAATTGCTTCAATAAGTTTTGGGCTTGGAGGGACATTGCCATATTTCACTTCAAGAACTTCACACTTGCATTGGTATTTGATTAGGAAGTCATGAAACTCAATTTCACCATATTCCTTAGTCACGATGGTTATTTCTGATTCCTCATCACTCATTGGGATGATTGCTGCCTTGATTCCTAACTTGCTTTTTTGAAGTTCAACAATCTCGGATAATGTCCAGCCTTCTTCAAGCAAAATGGCTTTTTGAAGTTTGGTTGCCCTATCCTTGTCCCCTAGTTTTAGCAGTTCTGTTGTTCCCATTTCAATTAGCTGTTCCCTAACTGTGAATGTGTCACCCTTGATGCCGTACCAAAATTCTTCATCTATCATATCTGCAAAGGTGTACATTACAGTATCAATGTCTGCTGCAATGTATCCTCTGGACATGTATAGGTTTTCAACGGTATTCACTATGACGGTTATCTCTTCTTCAGGATAAATCTCCTTTATTCCTTGAATCAGTTTTGGAGTTCCAGTACCTCCAGAAAGTATGGTTATCATATTAACACTCTTGCCAGTATTTTTTTAAGCATATGGAAAAATTTAGCATTTTGCCATTATTTTTAAGCATTATGAAATTATCTTAAATTTTGATTTATAACTTTAAAATTCTTCTTTTAATGAAGATCCACATTTAGGACATGGTGTTTTCTCACTAATCACCAATGACATCTCGCCATTGCAGTTTGGGCAATGATTATTTTCAAGAATGTTTCTCCTATCTTTATAAAATGTCTTCTTAAAATCAAAAAACAGTATTCTGTAAGTTAATTTTTTGGAATTTCCTTCTTCATTAAAATTTTTAGAAATCTCTTTAGCCAATATCCTTTCAATTTCATCTTGATTAAAGAGTTCATTGGATTCGGGGACATAGGTCTTAATTAATTCATTGCAATGTGGACAGTAGTTTTCATAAAGAAATCCTGAAATCAGTGATTTGGTCATCTTGTCTGAATTTTCCTTATTGTGGCTGTCTTCAATTAGTTCCAGATGATTGTCAGTCTTTTCATCATTTAAGTTAAAGTTTAGAATGGATTCCAAGTCATCCAGATTGGTGTCCAAATAGAAGATCAGATTCTTATCTAAAAATGAAAAGTCACAATTTTCACATTTGAAATTAATTTCAACCATGTTATCTCTCTAGCCTATTTGAAATTATTGTATTTAACTAAATTTTCGGGTTATGGGTAAAAAGCATTAGCATTTTCTATATTGAGAATATTGGAAAAATATGGTCTATTTTCTGAATACATCAAACTCTTTAGGTCTAAGCAATGGTTTAATTCCAGTTTCAGTGTCTCTTAGATGGTCGAATGCAGTAAATCCTCTGATTAGAACAACAGGGATTCCTTCATTTGCCTGACCCATAAGTAGGGATGCAGCTGCTGCAAGTTCATCTGCAGTGGCTACTTCAGTTGTTTCAAGAGCCCTTCCAAACAAGTCCTCTTCGCCAATTCTAACCCAAAGAGGATTGATTCCAGAGCAACCGATTGCTGTTCCAATTGCACCTACCCTAAATGCCCTTCCTTGAGTGTCAGTAATTATTACCGCAAGTTTCTTATTGGTTCTTTCTTCCAGATATTCCCTGATTTCCTTTGCAGATTGGTCAGGATTTTCAGGGATTGGTGTTGCAAGACCATCTTCAACATTGGATTCATCAATTCCAGAGTTTGCACAAATGAAGCCATGCTTGGTTTCGGTAACTATGAAATTAGGTCCCACTGCAACAACTTCATTTGACTGGCGAAGTATGATTTCAACGATTTTAGGATCTTTCTTACATTTTTCTGCAACTTCAATCGCTTCATCTGATGGGACAATGTCGTCAATCTTTATAATGTTTCCTTCCGCTTTTGAAATCAATGTTTCCGCAATAAGCAAAATGTCTCCATCTTCAAGAGCAATATCCTCTTTCTCCAAGTCCTCTTCAATAATTTCAGCTATATTGTCTCCTTTTTGAACTAAAGGAATTTCTTTTAATCCATATAATTTTAAAGTCATAATTAAATGTTATATTAATAAAATATAAAAAACTATTGATATTAATTAGAAACTATTGAATTAATTTGGATCTATTTATATTGATTTAAAACTATTGGTATTAATTTGAATTTTTTTTTTAAAATTAAAATCAGTGCTTTATTTTTTTAATAAATTAACAATATGCTTTTATATTAAAAATAATAAAAATTATAATAATATTAATTAATAATTTTGATTTATTTTAAAAACCTAAATCATTATTCTATTATTTAATCATTAAATTAATTTCTTAAGAGGATAGTATGATTATTGAAATGCTAGCTAGCGGATTTGACATGATTATGGAGATGCTGCAAAGTGGAGGGGTTATCACTTATATAATCCTTTTGCTTGGTATCTATGGTCTGTTAATATCTATAAGGAAAATATTTTACCTTAGAAAAATAAGTAAAATTGATGCTACAGAGATTATGGGGACAATTACCTCATCTATGGAACAAGGTGGAGCTATTGAGGCTTTAAAAAATATCAGTCACTATAAGAACCCTGTTTCAAGAATCATGTCTGAAGCATTGAAAATTGGCTATAAAAACAAGATAGAAGTTGAAGAAAGTATGGAGCAGATTTTTATTGTTGAGTTAAGTAAGATGACAAATGGTATAAGTGCATTAAAAACCATCATTGAGCTTGCTCCATTTTTAGGATTGATCGGTACCGTATTAGGTATTTGGATGACCTTTAAAAATTTAGGTGTAAATCCTGACGCTGCCGCTATGGCAGAAGGTATTTATATTGCTCTCATCACTACAATTGCAGGTTTGACTGTAGCTATTGTTCTTATGCCATTATACACTTACATTAAAGGTTTGATTGATGCAGAAATGGATAAAATTGAATTGGCTACTAAAATGACCAATTGGAGCTATGCAGTAATTAAGATCAGGGTTTATGAAAAGTTGCCTTGTGTTGTTGAAGCGCTCCAAGAGGCAGAAGGTATTGTCAGCGTTAAGGAGATTAGTGATCCTTATTCAAATATTCAAATTTCATTTAAGCCAAGTATGCTTGAAAAGAGTATCAGCAATATCATATTGGAAAAATGTGATGTTAAATCTGAAATCACTGAAAGTAAATTAAGACAATAATTAAGGGGCTGTTAAATTGGCAATTGACATTAAACGTCATAAGGAAAAAATGAATCGGGACGAACCTGAGATTAAATTGGTTCCTTTTATTGACATCTTATTTACATTGCTTATCTTTTTAGTGGTTACCAGTACTTTTGGTGCTGCAGCAGTTACCAGTGATGATACTGGAGCAGGGACTGGAAAGCCGAACATGACTGACACCACTGGAGATGCGGAATATTACATGATTCCAGTTGCAGGGCTTCAGAAAGTCACTGTAAATGGTGTGGACATGTCTTCTGAAATAAGGGGAAACGCTATTGGTGTTCATGCAAGAGTGCTTGATCAGGGGGATGTCCAGATTAAAACGAGCGAACATGCGATAATTATTCAAGCGCCACCTGGAATGCTTCCTCAAGAGGCAGTTCATAGTCCAGAGTGATTAAAATCATTATTTCATTTTTTTATTTTTCATTATGTCCTATTATTTAATTGAACTGTTCATTCAAATAATCAGGATATAATATTGTTCTTTTGAATTTTTTATAGTTTATAAAAGTTTAATTTGGGGTAAAACGATGTATTTAGGCAGAATTATTTCAGCAGGAAAAACAGAAGATGGAAAACCTTATGTTTCTTATAGAGTTTCAAGCAGATCCTTTCCAAATAGGCAGGTAAAGGTTCTTGAAGATGAAGCGGCCATCATTCCAAAGGAAGGATTTGAAAAGGATATCTTTAAGAATTCCTATATCGCTTATGATTGTGTAAAAACAGTAGGGGATATTGCAATTATTTCAAACGGTTCTCAAACCAATCCAATTGCAGATAAGATATCAATTGGCATGAACATTCGCGATGCAATGGCATATTCATTAATCACATTGGATTATGAAAAAGATGATTACAACACTCCAAGAATCGCTGCAGTTGTAAATGGTAATCCAGATGAATTTGAAGCTTACATTGGTATTGTAACTGATGGCAAAATCTTGGTCGAAAAAATAGATGATGGAAAAGCTCAATTCATTTCCACATATGAGAAAAATACACCTGAAGATGTGGTTTATTCTGCAGAAACTCCAGATGATGCATGCAAGTTCATTTTTGATGAAGGTGCATTTGCAGAATTTGAAAATCCTGTATGTTCAGTTGCAGCTATTTTTGATGGAAAATGGAATATTGCTGGATTAAACCCAGAATAAATTCTATTTTTTATTTTTATTTTTATTTATTTTCACTACTTTTTTATGATTTAAATGCCAATATATTAAATTATTCTAATTTTTCCGCCTCTTCGGCTTCTTTTATTTTTTGTACTGTTCCCCAACTTCTTCTAACGAAGTCCGGCATTTCATCATATTTGAATTTTTTTAGGAAATCCTTTGTTTTTGGGTCACTAGGATATCCGGAACCGATTCCTGCTCTGTCTTTAGTGGAACGTATATATTCCTTATTGATCTCTTCAATAAGCAGGTCTCTTTTTGTTTTTGCGATGATTGAAGCTGCTCCAACTGCCAAATATTTGTCATCGGCCTTATGTTCTGCAATGACTTCACATGTATGTCCGACATACTCTTCCATTTCCTCTTGAAGTCTTCCTTCCTTAACATCCAAGGCATCAATGATTATCCTGTCTGCCCTTAAATTGTTTATTATTTTCTGCATTGCCAATTTTTCTATTTGGTTAAGGTTGATTCCCTTTGCTCTAAGGGTATCGATATCCTTGGCTGTCACTACAACAATCTCATAATCAAACATCTTGGTTAGTTTGCGGTATAAGACGGTTCTTCTATTTGGAGTTAGTCTTTTGGAATCCTTTACGCCCATTCTTTCAATGATCTTTTCCTTTTTTTCAGGGATGACGATTCCTGCAACAACCATTGGGCCTAATACAGGGCCTCTTCCAGCTTCATCTAATCCTAATGTATCCATATTATTAAATCCAGTTTTATTATTTAAATAAATTTTTATAAAAATAGTTAGTTTAAAAATAGCATTTTTTTATGGTGTTTATGGTGATTAAAAGGAATATTATGGATTGTAAAAACAATCCATAGTATTTATACGATTAATTAACGCTTGAAATTGCTTAAATTTATTTCATAGCTTTTAAACGTACTTCCGGTTCTAAAGCTAATGGCTCAGCAGCTACGATTGCAGTTCCTTTTGCAACTACAGTCATAGGGTCATCGGAAATTTGGATAGGAATGTCTGATTCATCGAAAATTCTTTCTTTAAGACCTCTTAATCTGGAACTTCCACCTACCGCTACAGTATTTTTGTAAATTCCCATCATTAATTCTGCTGGCAATCTTTCTAAAATGAGATTTAATCCGCCGATGACATCCTTAATGATTGGTTCAACTGCATCTGCAACTAACATTGAATCAATTACAACCTTTTTTGGTCTGTTAGTTTCCAAGGATTTACCAATAACTTCATAGTTCAAGTTTTCAAATTCTTCACTGCAATGAATCATACCGACTTCAATCTTAGCGGCTTCTGCATCGTGAATGCTGATTGCAACATTGTACTTTTCTGCAACCAAGTCAACGATTCTATTGTCAATGTCGTCTCCACCGACTCTGACGGTTTCAATGTCATTGATTCCGCCAAGGGAAATAACCACTAAATCAGTGGATCCTGCACCAATGTCAATTACCATGGTTCCATTTGGTTCTGCAATAGGCAATCCTGCACCAATAGCTGCAGCTAATCCTTCGCTGACTACCAACACATATTCTGCACCAGCTTTTCTACCTATCTCTTCAGCAGCATTCTTCTCTACTTCAGAAGCATCTCCAGGTATGCCGATGACAATTCTCCCTACAGTCTCTCCTTCGTTAATACCAATTTCCATAGCTCTAATGAGTAATGCTTGTGCTTGTGCAACATTTTCGATTACTCCTTTCTTAAGTGGCCTTACTGCAACGATGTCTTCTGGGGTTCTGCCTAACATTTTTTTGGCTTCTTCTCCAACAGCAAGCACTGCAGAAGGGTCATCCTTTTTAACGGCAACTACAGAAGGAATTTGGTATAAGTCAAATTTATCTCCTGATGGCTTTGCGATTACGGTGTTTAAGGTACCTAAATCAATACCTAAACTGTTTTTTACAACTCTGGTTGGTTCAATTTCAATAGCGTCTTCATTTCCGAAAATACTCAAAGTTATTCCTCCATTGATAAAAATAATTAAATTTTTACTATCTTATTAATTAATTTATCTTTTCGAATCTAAATGTTTTCAAAAGATTTCAGTTCTTGTTTTTGAATCTATGTGTTTCAAAAGATACTTGTCTTATGCTTTTGAATCCATTAAACTTCAAAAATAATTAATTAATGTTTATAACAATAATTATTTATAATTTTTATTAATAATAAGTTTTTGTATAATAATATGAAATATATTTTAAAAAAGTTTAAAAAATTTGATAAATCATTTACGACTAATTGTGATGATTATTGATAAATCATTTTACGACAATTTATGATGGTTATTGATAAATCATTTTTGGAGTATTTTGTGGTGTTGTTGATAGATTATCTTGGGAATGTTTGGTGGAGGTGAAAAGGCCTAATGTAGCGGATGCATCTGCTTTATCCTTTGGTTTATTTTTCTAATGTGGCTTATGATTCTTGAGTTTTTTCTTCTTGAATCTGGGTGTCTTCATCAGTTTCTTTTTTTGGTTCGCCTATATTTTGGTTTGGTGTATCATGGATTTTCTGTTTTTCCTTATCTTGAATGGTCTTTTTTAGGTCAATGCCGAACAATCCATGATTTTGGCTGATTAATTTAACCTTTTCAATGTCTTCTTCATCTATTACAGAAACTAAAATGGTTGAAAGGACAATATCGGTCATATCAAATAATGGGGTTATTGTATTTCTTACAAATGAAGGCAATTTGATTTTTGTATTGAATTCCGCCTTAATGAAGCTGCTTGTATGGTCTTCTGCCAAAATGTTTATTTTAGCGTTTTGCCTTTCAGTTTCACCGCTGAAGGATTTCATGGATTCCTCATCGCCCATAAGCACCAAAAGGTTAGGCACTGTCTTTATGTGAACTGGGGTAATTTCTATAGATGCTCCTCCCTCTTCATTGCATCTGTTTCTAAGTTCACTGATTTTTAGGGATTCCCCTTTAATCATAAGGCAATCAAATCTTTTGGCAGTGTATTTGTCTAAGATCTTTATGGATTCCCTAAATAAAATTTGAACTCTATCCTTGGAGGTGATTGCATTATATGCCATATCATCGATTAGCTTTTCATTACCTGCGATGATGCACCAAACATGCTCATTATTTTCTCTTGAAGAGACTTGGGCCGCCTTTCTGAGAATTTTAATTCGGTCTTCAATCATATGATCACTTGATAGAGTTTTCATTTTCAATAAGGAGTTTTCATTTTCAATTATAATAATTTTTAAAACTATTAAAGTTTGGATTGCCTTTTTAATAAAAATTGAATAATAGTTATTACTCAATTCCTTTAAATCAGGTTATTTTATTACTATACTAATTTAATATATTCTCTTATTACAATATATAATTTTGTTTTTAGTTAATTATGATATTATAATATTCTGTTAATTATGATTCTTTGTTAATTATGATATATTTTGGTTAATCTTTTGGCTAATCGATTTGGATTATCATTTGGAGTCATTTCTAATATCATTTGGATATCATTTTAAATAGTATAAATAATAGAATATATTAAATACTATTGAGGAATATAATAATTATTGAATATTATTTTAATTCAAAAATTGTCATTTTTTAATATAATATCATATGTTTTTAAGAAAATTTATTCAAATTGTAAA
>JAUNXF010000141.1 GCA_030539935.1 Methanobrevibacter sp. | reverse complement strand
AATAATCCAACAAAAAGAAAAAAGAATAATAAAAATGGAAATAGAATTACAAAACTTCAAAGAAGCAAATGAAAAATTACTAAAAGAAAAAACAGAATTAGAAAATCAAATAAAATTATCCCTAGAAAATTATCTAAACAACAAGTTCAAAGACTCAAAATATTCTGGAATTAAAAAAGTGATATTAAAATCCATCAATAATAAAGAAATAACAACAAAAGAACAAATAGACAATGAAATAGAAAAATTTGAACTTAAAGAATATTTTAATGAAAAATACAACGATGAAGAATGGAAAGAAACAATTATATCCAAAATCGAAAATAAAGAAATAACAACAAAAGAACAAATAGATAATGAAATGAAAAGAAAAAAAGAATTGATTTCATATCTCAACAAAATAACAAATAATCCAAATATAAAAAAACAAATTATGAATGACATCAAAAATGGAAGAATAAATACTAGAGAAGAAATTAAAGATAGAGTAATAAAATTAATAGATGAAGAACATAAGAAAAAATCTGATGGATTTGTTTTGGTTGATAACTCTCATTATATGGGTGATTAAGCTTAATTCTGATTCTAAATCTAAACCAGTGCCTGTAGGAAACACATAATATAACTATATCCTCCTTCTCGTCATATTCACCAGTAAATGCCAAGAATTGACATAAACTTGTGTTCCAATAAGAAAATCATATCAAATCCTCTCTAAAAAGAACTTAAACTCATTATGATCCATAATCTCAACCATATCAAATAATCCAAGATCTCTCAATCTGTCAAATGGCTTTCTTAAGATAAACCTATATGAACCAGCCCTATCAGCAGCCGGATTCCTCTTATCACAAACCGCTACAACAATATAAACCTTCTTAATGCTTGACAAGAACTCACTTAAATCCAACTTATCCTCATCAGAAATACTATTTTTATTGCAATAATCCTCATAGACATTAGGCAAAGCCAAGTCAAGGGTTTCAAATGGCTTCAGCCTTAGCTTAAATGCAAGTTCATCACCATAACTGTTATAAACCCATTGCAACCTTTCATAATACTTGTCATAACATTCTGAATCCTTATTCATATTATACAAGATATCCTGAAGCTCTCCTCTCTTGTTGCTTCTATCTATTTTCACTCCCTTGTACTCTATGAAATATAGAACTTTTCTCTTTTTATCCAAATACAAACCGTCTACTGTAGATGGCAGGTTACAAATATCTATAGTTTCAGTATCCCTACAAATATCGTCAAAGGAATACATCATGAAATCACTATCTACAAGAGGAACCTTGCTTTTGCTTGTGCATTCCTTGTGTTTAATTGAAGGACAATCCCTAGGATGAATCGGACATGGCATTGATATCTCACTTACAGTCTGATAATACTTATCATAAAAAGACAAAAACTTATCAAACTTTTCTATATCATCCATTTTCAATCACCATCTAGTTTCTTAAACATCAAGTCCATCTTGATTTCATCAAGGATATCATAAGGCTGTCCTAGGTTTCTATAGATTGCTTCCAAATTATTGGAATCAACTGAAACAATGTCATACTGATATCCTTCTGCCTTTTGAGTTAGGTAGAAATAACTATCATCAATCAAGCCATAGTATTGGGAATATAGTTCAATGGCTTCAATGAAGAAAGGACTATGAGAAGCTATGTAAATGCTTAAGTCAAGCTCCTTTACAAGCAAAACAAGAATCTTAGCAAACTTGATCTGCCATTCCGGGTGAAGATTGACTTCAGGCTCATCCATAATCAGGAATGAATTAGGTTCAAGTTCATTGTTGTTTAGGAGTGTTTGGATAATGGCTACCTGCTTTACACCTGAGGAAGTGTTTTTCATATGGGTCTTGATTCCATTTTCCCTAACGAAGAACAATTCACCGTTTTCCTTCTTAATCTCTCCGCCGAGAATTTCCTTAATGAGCTTTTCAACTTCCAGCTCTTCATCGTTAATGTCTTCAGTTATTTCCAAAGCCGCCTCCAAGCTTTTTACATGCTCTAAAAAGTAGGTTCCACCTGCCTGGTTGTCAAACAAGGAAAATGAGTCAAAGTAGAATACCTTATTCAAATCATAATGGCCTTTCTTTTCAAATTTATAGTTCTTGAAGTCAATTGTGTATGAAAATCCAAGCTCCTCTGAGTAGAAGCAGGCACAGTTCTTGTTATCCTGAGGACCTGTTATATCAAATTCAGACTCAAGCAAGCCCTTGATTGTAGAATCGTTTTTTGATGAGATGGCCCTTAGGAAGCAGTACAAAAGATTGCTTGTGGTGGATTTTCCTGTGCAATTCTTTCCTCCCATGACATTGATTCTTCCTATGTCCATATCAGCCTCTCTAATTGAACCCATATTTTTGATTTTAAATTTGAAATTTGACATAATAATCCCCAGTAACTCTTTATAGATATAGTATATTTTTAAAAAAATTTAAATCTATCTTTTTAAAATGAAAAAAATCAAGTTAATTTAAACTTTTTAAAAATGAAAAATAATTAATTTTTTTAGTTGAATTTTTTAAAAATTAAAAACCTTTATATAATACCAAGATAATAAAGTTGTTAATTTGAAAATTATAAATTTATAATTTATAATTTTTTA
>JAUNXF010000140.1:1235-2641 GCA_030539935.1 Methanobrevibacter sp. | reverse complement strand
ATCATTTTCAATCATTTTCACAAATTTTTATAAATAATTTTAATAATAAGGAAATACATATAATACTAATGATTATTGAAATAAATTAGTTCTATATAAAATAAAATAGGACAGTTTATTGATTTTTATAGTATTTTATTTTTTATTCATAAGTATTTTTAAAATTATACGTATTTTTAAAATTTAACTTTATAATTTTCATGCTTATTAGTTAGAGTGAGAAAAATGAAGTTTTTTGAACATAGTGCAAAAAAAGTTTTTGAAAGTGAAGGAATTAAAATTTTAGAAGGACATGTTGTATACTCTCCTGAAGAAGCAATGGAAGTGGCTACCGAATTTGACAGGCCTGTTGTATTAAAATCTCAAGTGCTTGTTGGTGGAAGAGGCAAAGCAGGAGGTATTAAGTTTGCAGATAACCCTGGTGAAGCATTTGAAATAGCTAAGGAGCTATTGACTCTTGAAATTAAAGGTGAAGAGGTAAAGCATTTGCTTATTGAAGAGAAAGCAGATATTAAAAGGGAATTCTTCTTAAGCGTTTCAAATGATAGGGCTAATAAGACTCCAATCATCATGGCAAGTGCTGAAGGTGGAGTGGAAATCGAGGAATTGGCTAAAACATCTCCTGAAAAGATTATCAGATATAATGTTAACCCATTGAAGGAGTTCTTGCCTTATGAAGCTCGTGAAATAGCTCGTAAAATGGGTGTAGGCTCTGAATTAATGTCTCAAATTGGAGCCATTATCTGGAAGCTTTATAATGTTTATGATAAATATGATGCAGAAATCGCTGAAATCAACCCTCTCATCTTGACTGATGATGGTTTGATTGCTGCTGATGCAAAATTGGAAATAGAAAATGATGCCTTGTTCCGTCACCAAGATCAAGTAAAGCAAAACAGATTCAAGAAAAAGGAATTTGCTTTTGTAAAGCTTGATGGAGATATTGCTGTCATTGGAAATGGTGCAGGTTTGACATTGACAGGTATGGATATGGTTACCCTATTCGGCGGTAAACCGGCAACTTTCTTGGATATTGGTGGTGGAGCATCTGACGAGTCAATTAAAAAGGCTTTGAATTTAGTATTGAATTATCCTCCTGTTAAAGTGGTATTCCTAAATGTTTTAGGAGGTATTACCAGAGCTGATGATGTTGCAAGAGGTGTAATTGCAGCATTGGAAGACAATAAGTGGGATGTTAATATCGTTATTAGGCTTACCGGTACCAATGAGGAGGAAGGTCAAAGATTATTTGATGAAGCAGGCATTCCTTATGAAATCTCATTGGAAGAAGCTGCTAAGAAAGCGGTTGAAATGTGTAATGAAATAAAAGCAAAAGAAGCAGGCAAATAACTTTTCTTTTATTTTCATTTTTTTCTTTTTTTTACTTGTACCTTTTTTTACTTTTA
>JAUNXF010000140.1:0-1225 GCA_030539935.1 Methanobrevibacter sp. | reverse complement strand
AATTAGTGAGAGTTTATTATTTAATCTTTTATGTTTATTCTTTTTATTCGTTAGTTTTTCATTAATTACAATCTTATCCTATTTTTATTCCAATAAAACGACCCTACTAACTTGAGATTCTTTTGTTAGTTCTCTGCCAGTTTTATCAGCTATTTCTTGAGCAAAATTACGGACCTCTTGGTGTGATGGCATATCGTCAAGACTTAAACGTTTTCTGGAGGATCCTACAAACATGTATGCCTTTACTTCAACATATGTCGGGTTTGCCTTATTGATCAAGTTTGCATACTCATCGGCGCTAATCATGTTTTTGCCCTTAACTGAAGTGATGCGTATAGCTGTTCTTGAGTCAAAACTGTTCATCAGTTCAAGAGTCTTGTTTAAATTGCTCCAGCCATTGTTTATTTGAGGGTTGCAAAGCTTCTTATACACTTTCTCGTTAGGTGCATCCAAGGAAACATATAGTTGGGTGGGTTCGTTTTCAAGGTTTCCAAGCTTTTCCCAATACATCCCATTGCTTACAAGGAAAGTTGTGAAGTCCTGTTTATGGAATTCTCCAATAAGTTCATCAATTTCAGGATATAAAGTTGGTTCTCCCGCAAGTGAGATTGCAGCATTTGTTGGCTTTTTGGATTCCTCAAGCTTTTTTCTGTCCACTTTCTTATTTCCTCCAAATCCACACAATAAGTTATTTTGTGCTTTTATGGCTCCTTCGATAATTGTTTTGGGATCATCATATTCCCCTTCCCACTCCACTCTGGTTTGACTTAGGTCTCTCCAACAAAAAGAGCATTTTTGGTTACAGAATGGTACAGCAGGAGACATCTGTAAACATCTGTGTGATTTGACTCCGTAGAACTGTTCTTTATAGCAAACTCCTTCATTCACCATGCTTTTTCTAGTCCAATGGCATGTTTTGACTGCAGCATGGCCGTGCTCTCCAACAAATCTGTATCCGCTATATTCCAATTTTGCCTGTTCTTCTTTAGTAAATGTCATGATAATCCTTTAGTATTTTTTTATTAATTTTAAAAATTTGATTAAGATTTCAATAATATGTATTGTACTTCTTTTTCTTAATTTTAAAAATTTATTTAGATTTCAATAATATGTATTGTACTTCTTTTTCTTAATTTTAAAAATTTAAAATAATTTAAATATAATCAATTATATATATTTTATTAATAAAGTAATAATTTTTAGAATAGTTTCTAGAATAATTTTT
>JAUNXF010000139.1 GCA_030539935.1 Methanobrevibacter sp. | reverse complement strand
AGGGCCCGTAGCCTAGCTGGACAGGGCGTCGGACTTCTAATCCGAAGGTCCCGGGTTCAAATCCCGGCGGGTCCGCTCTCATTACTATTTTTTAACTATTTTATATCATTTTATCAGGTATAAGACCGTTTAATAAATATTAAATAGTTTTAAAGCAATCTTATAGGCTTGTAGCCCAGTTTGGATAAGGCGTTAGACTCCTAATCTAAAGACCGCGGGTTCAAATCCCGCCAAGCCTGCTTTTTTAAAAATAATCCAAAGTGATTATTTTCTCCTTTTTTTCTTTTTTAACTAACTCTTCCCTAAAGGATATTTCACCGTATTTACCCCCTCCACCAGGAACAATATTCAATGTCCTATTCCTAAAGGCCTCTATTCCAATAGCCACTTCATTATCTATTTTAGAAATATCCTCCAATGGAGTATTGATCAAAACATCTATCTCAGGACCAAATGCATCAATAAGCTTTTGCCAAATCCCCTGTACAGTCTTAGTGGTGACTCCCTTATCATAAATCATGCTGATAAGCTCTGCAAGAGGCATCAGATGAACATAGGGAGGCCTATGGCTTGGATGGTGGGGCTCATCATAATCGGCAATTTCACTAATCCTATAATCAACACCCTTCTTAATTCTTCCCCCGCAGGAACACTTCATGCCTTGGCCCTTTGCAATATCCGGATCAATGATCTTGTAGCATTTGGTGCATGCAGTCATATGGTACTTTCCCAGATTTGGAAGAAGGCCATAATTTGCCTTAACGGCCTTATGGTTCAATGCCTTTTTAAGTGAAGTGAAAGAAATGTCATCCATCTCTATTTGATTGAATTCCCTTCCTAATCTATGAGGCCAAGGAGAATGTGCATCAGAATTGGTTAGGAATACAAAATCAGACAGTTCCTTTACTGTATCAGCCATATCAGTATCTGCAGACAAACCCAATTCAACAAAATCCGGCTTCTTTTCATAACAGTCATAAATGCTGTCATAGGTCTTATACATCCCTGTCCAAGGAGTGAATGAATGGGCAGGGCCAATCATGCAATCATACTCACGAACAAGCTCAAGCAGTTCAGCTCCACTTAATGGACTTCTTGGCCTTCCATCAATATATTTGTTTGGAGAAACCAATTTTTCAGAAAGCTCTCGTGCAATCTCAATGTTTGGGATGATTATTACATGATGTATCTTATGCTTGGCTTCAACTTCAGTTGTTAGAATGAAGTCACAACCCTTGTGTGAATATATTCCATCCCCCTTGTATTCTGTGCTTTCCTCCACCATATCCAGCCATTTTGGATGAAAGGCATCTCCTGTGCCAACTAGATCCAATCCCTTTTCAAGAGATTTTGGAGCTATATTATCAATTACCATATCCTTTGAAGCGGCTTGAGAAAAGCAACTGTGAGTGTGTAAATCTGCATTGACCAACATATAATAATGATTTTAATTTTTTAGTATAAATAATTTTAAAAACATTAAACTTTAAAATAAAAAATAAAGATTAAAAAAGCTGCTGAAAAATCAAAGATCAAAAAATTAACTAAGCAAATCAAAAAATGTGATTACATGACTAAAAAACGTTGCCCTTGGGCTGAAGATGTAGATGAAATCTATGTGGAGTATCATGATGAGGAATGGGGGGTTCCAACATTTGATGACCGGGACCTCTTTGAAATGCTTGTTCTAGAATCCTTTCAGGCAGGACTTGCATGGATAACAATATTGAAGAAAAGGGAAAACTTCAGAGCCGCTTTTGACAATTTCAATGTTGAAAAGGTAGCCGATTATGATGAGGAAAAGGTGGAAGAGCTAAGAAACAATGCTGGAATAATCAGACACAAGGGAAAGATAAATGCGGCGATAAACAATGCAAAGATATTCATTGAAATACAAAAGGAATTCGGTTCATTCTCCAGCTACATATGGCATTTCACAGACAATGAAACATTAAGGGACACAGAGGAAAACTACCTTACCAATTCACCCCTTTCAGATAAGATAGCCAAGGATTTGAAGAAAAGGGGAATGAAGTTTGTTGGAACAACAATCATCTATTCATATTTGGAATCAATTGGATTAATCAACAATCATATTCATGAATGCTTTAGATATGGGGAATTGAAATGAATGCAAAAGAGCTATTATCTGAAATAAAAGAAAACATCATGGACTATGACATTGCCCACTTAGAGGAAAATGTGAAAAAGGAGGGCATAAATCCAATATCCAAACAGGTATCAACATATAATATTGAAAATTATAAGGAGATTCTCTCATTGGATATTGGGGAGGACAGCAAGCAAAACATTGAAGTTTCAGATAACCTAATCAAGGACATCAAAGATGAAATAGCCAAATTCTTTGACGGGTGCTCTCCTGAAAGTGAAGACATATTCAAGAATTTCATCACATATATTTGCATATACCTAAGCCTAATAGCTAAAAAACCATTGCATCCTGTGGGAATGGATTTTGGCAATGGAAAAACTGTTTTTAAGGAAGGAAACAATTATTATTGTGACATGAAAAGGGAGTTGAGAATGAAAAGCAAGGATTATTACACCTGCAAATATTGCATTTGCAAAGAGGTGGAATGATTAAAAAAAATTAAAATAATTAAAATAATTAGAAGAATTA
>JAUNXF010000055.1:7075-10611 GCA_030539935.1 Methanobrevibacter sp. | reverse complement strand
GAAATATAATTGAAATATAATTAAAATAAGCTATATAATTTTTGATAAAAGTTTTTTGAGAATGGTCAGTTCCTCTTCAGTCAAATCTGAAGTTGCTTTCTTTTCCCAATCATCAATAATTTTTATTAACTTATCTGTCTTTTCAATTCCGTTTTCTGTTAGTTCAACAATCTTTTTTCTTCTGTTTTCCGGATTTTCTATTCTTGCAATATAACCTTCATCTTCAAACTTCTTCAATAGCTTTGCCATATAAGCTCCACTTACATCGAATAGCTTTACCAGATCATATTGTGTTGATTTTCCTACGAACCTTATTCTTAAAAGGACTGCATATTCCTTTACAGTCAAATCCTTGTTTTTTAAGTTAAGTTCATAGTATGAATGATAATCAGATATCAGTTCTTCAACATAATGGTACAAGAACATGTTTTCCGGATTTTCATTTAATTTCATAATATCTATAGATAGTTTATGAAACATTATATAAATAATTAACCATTGTTAACAGTTAACTATAAATAACAATTGAATGCAAACAATATTATATCTCAAATAATAGGATGGAAAAATATGGAAAGAGTTGATATGGATAAAATGTCTCAGGAAGAAAGAGACCTCATGATGGAACAATCAAAGCTATTGTTTAAACTTAATCATACTGAACCGATGACTGAGGAGTATGTTTCAATACTTAATGAATTGTTGGATGGCAACATAGGTGAAAACAGTACTATCTCAACACCATTTGCAGGTGCTGCTTTTGATAAGATAAAGCTTGGAAACAACGTTTTCATCAACAGCAATTGCTTGGCAATGGCTAGAGGGGGAATCACTATAGAAGATGATGTCCTGATGGCTGCAAATGTACAGTTATTGTCAAACAATCATGATGAATATGAAAGGCAAGTGTTAACCTGTGAAGAGATTGTAATTAAGAAAGGAGCATGGATCGGTGCTGGAGCATCAATCTTGCCAGGAGTCACAGTTGGAAAGTATGCAATCGTTGGAGCAGGAGCTATTGTCACTAAGGATGTTCCTGATTATGCTGTTGTTGTAGGAATTCCTGCAAAGGTTGTAAAGACATTGGATAAGGATAAATTCCCAGAATAGGTCTTGTTATTATGAGTGTGTCTGTAGTCAATAAGGGAAATCTAAATGATGATCAGGAAGGGGTATTGGAAAGGTTCATAGAGTTTCAATATGCAATGATTGAAAAGGATTTTGAAAAGTTGAATGAACTTTTAGATGACAATTACACTCTTAGACATATGTCTGGCAAAATACAGACAAAGGATGAGTATATTGATGAAATAATGGATGGAACACTTAATTATTATAAATCCATTATCCACAATCCTAATATAATAATAAAAGAGAAAGATAAGGCTATATTGAAGGCAGATGTTACTCTTGATGCAAAGGTTTATGGAATGAAGGGAACATGGACATTGCATAGCGAACAGACAATGGAAAAGATCAATGGAAAATGGTATTTGAGCAAATGGGACAATTAAATAAGTCTGCGAGTATGATTACAAATATCAAAATTTTCACTGAATTTTTTTATTTTTAGATTTTTTATCTTCTTTTTTTCTATTTTTTTTTAAATTTGCAAATATATTATCTATTATAAACAAAACTTTTTTATAGTAAGGCAAACCTATGTATAACTATATGGATAATTTAATATTAATTAAATATATTTAATTTTTATTATGAATTCTTAAAATTAATTCTTATAATTACAATAAATTATCTAATTTAAAAATAACACTGATTAAAATTAAGGAGATTATTATGGCACAAGTTAATCAACCTATGTATATTTTACGTGATGATACAGAAAGATTTCAAGGAAATCAAGCTTTAAGAATGAATATTTTTGCAAGCCAACTATTAGCAAGCATTGTTAGAACCACCCTTGGTCCAAAAGGAATGGACAAGATGTTGGTGGATAAGAAAATGGGTGATGTTGTTGTAACCAACGATGGAGCAACTATCTTGCAGGAAATGGATATCGCACACCCTGCTGCAAAAATGCTTGTGGAAATTGCAAGAAAGCAAGAGAATGTAGTTGGAGATGGAACCACCACTGTTGTAATCATTGCTGGAGAATTGCTTAAGAAAGCAATGGAATTATATGAAGATGGAATTGAAATTCCTACCATATTAATTGGATACAGATTGGCAGTTGCAAAAGCAATGGACATATTATACAGCATTTCCACTGATGCAAGAGATGAAGAGACATTATTCGGAATTGCAAAAACAGCAATGACAGGTAAAGGTTCAGATTATGCTAAAGATGAACTTGCAAAATTGATCGTTCAGGCTGCACTCAAAGTTGAAGAAGGAGAAAAATTAGACAAAACTCTCATCAAGATTCACAGAATCAATGGTGGAAGTGTAGAGGACTCATTAATTGTTGACGGTATCTACATTGACCAAGGTAGAGCTAATGAAGCTATGCCTGAAGAAATGCGTGATTGTAAAATCGCTTTAATGAAATATCCTTTAGAATTGAAAGATTTGGAAAACGCTAAAGTTGACTTCACTGACCCATTGCAAATGCAAGCTTTCCTTGACAGTGAACAGGAAACCCTTAAGGGAATCGCAGATAAGATTATTGATTCCGGATGCAATGTCTTGTTCTGTCAAAAGGGTATTGATGATGTAGTGCAACATCACTTGTCCAAAGCAGGCATCATGGCTTTCAAGAGAGTTAAGAACACTGATGTAAAGAGAATCATGAAAGCTACCGGTGCAGAGCTCATCACCAATATTGAAGACTTGACTCCTGAAGTTTTAGGTAAGGCTGGCTACATACACCAAGAAAGGGTCTTTGACCAAATCTTAACCTTCATTGAAGAGTGTGAAGATCCTAAGGCAAGCTCCATCTTAATCCGTGGAAGTACCAGACACATTTCCTCTGAAATTGAAAGGGCTATGGAAGATGCATTAGGCGTAGTTGCAGCTACCGTTGAGGATGGAAAAGTTGTATATGGTGGAGGAGCACCTGAAATTGAAATTGCAAGACAGCTCAGAGCTTATGCAAATACAATCAGCGGAAGAGAACAAATAGCTGTCAATGCCTTTGCAGACGCTTTGGAGATTGTCCCAAGAACCTTGTCTGAAAATGCAGGTTTAAACACCATTGATTTGCTTGTAGAACTTAGGGCAGCTCATGAAGATAACATCAATATGGGATTGGATGTATTTGAAGGCAAAGTTGTAGATATGAAGGAAGCGGGTGTTGTTGAACCTCAAAGGGTTAAAAAACAAGCTATTCAAGCGGCTCAAGAAGCTTGTGAGATGATCTTGCGTATTGATGATTTGGTTGCAGCAGCAGGTGCGCTTCAAAAAGTGGACCCTGATGAAAACTTGGACCACAGTGGTATGCCTCCAGCACCTGGAATGGGTGGAATGGGCGGAATGCCTCCTATGATGTAGCTCAAGCTTTTTGAAAGAGTTTGATTAAAACTATTTCATTTCTTGGGTAAATAATCATCATTTTTTTACTCTTTTTTTACTTTTTT
>JAUNXF010000055.1:0-7050 GCA_030539935.1 Methanobrevibacter sp. | reverse complement strand
CATAAAATTTTTGCTATTTTTTCATTAAATTTCTTTATTTTTCTATTTTTACTTAAAATGCTTATTTTTTTAATATTAGGTTGTTATAATTTCTATTTTTATCAATATATTGTTTTAAATAATTATTTTTTTAAATTAAGGCTTTTTTAGAAATTATTTTAAAAATCATTATATCATTTGCTTTTTTATTAAATATGAATAACAGTTTGTAATTCTTTTTTAAGTTAAATAATGCTCATTTTTTTATTTTCAATTTATTTAAGTTTTATTATTCTAAATTTTATTAAAATAAGTATTTTTAAGTATTTATTTATTATTTAAAGGATTTATCTGTATTTTTTAATTATTTTTAATATAATTCTTTCTTTTGCCATTCTATTTATATTTTTGGATTGATATCAATATTATAAACCTTATTATTTTTTATAAATCTTATATTCAATTTTTTGACTTTATTTTTACAAATAACTTATGTAAAACTCTTTTTTTGAAAGATTTTTTTCAGAAATATTTATATACCTTAAAGAAAAAAGTAAATATTAATCTAATTTGAATTTTTTGTTTTTAAAGCAAAAATTTCAAGTTAAGAAATATTTAGAGTAATTTGAAGTATTCTTTGCTTAGTTAAAAATACTCGGTCGATTAACATCTAAAAAATATTTTGGAATGATTAAGCATAATGTATTAAGACATTATGTTTATGTTGATCTGATTAAAATTATTGATATGAAAAAATAATTTTAAATTATTCTAAAGATGTGAGGTGAAATAATTTCAATTAAGAATCTTACATTGCTTTTAGCAGTTATTCTTATGGGATTCTGTTTAATCTCATCAGCATCTGCATTAGATATTGATGATTCAGATTTATTGTCTGATTCAAATGATTTGTCTAGTTCCAGTATTTCCAGTATCTCAGATGATATTAGTTCAAGTGATTCTAATGGATTTGATATTGAGGGTTCCGATTTTAATGAGGAGAGTTCTGAATTAAGCAATATGGAATCTAAGAATATTGGTTCAAGTAATGAAAATTCACAAAATGAAGTTTTAAGTACTGATTATACTGTAGAAGATTCTGATTTGGATTATGATTTAAGCGATAAGAACTCAAAAAATGTTTTAGGTTCTTCTACAACTGATTCCTCAACATTGGAAGCTACAGCTAAAACCAGTCTTGTACCTAAAAGCTACACTGTTTATAGGGGACATTATTTCTCTGTCACCTTAAAAAGCAGTTCAGGCAAGACCTTAGCTAATCAGAAGGTTGGCATAAAGATAAATAATAAGGTCTATAATGTTACAACCAATTCCAATGGAGTGGCTTCCTTGCAGATTAATTTAAAGGATGGGAAATATCCGATTCTTTGTACATTTGCCGGGACTTCAAGCTATAAGGCATCAAGTCTATCATTAAACCTGACTGTTAGTGGAAAGCCTACTGTTCTTAAGGAAACTAGCGCTACTGTAATGAAGGGAAATTCCTTCTCAGTTACTTTAAAAGATAATAGCGGCAATGTTTTGGCTAACCAGAAGGTTGGCATAAAGATAAATAATAAGGTCTATTATGTAACAACCAACTCCAATGGAGTGGCTTCTTTAACCATTAACTTAAATGTAAACAAGTATCCAATTGTCTGTACATATGATGGTTCCAATAGTTACAAATCTTCTAAATTATCCTTAAATTTATCTGTAGTTAAAAATCCAAATGGATTTTCACTTAATGAAATTAAAGCTGCCGCCACCAATGTAAAGGCTTATGTCTTAAAGAACAAGAAGTTGCCAAGCACTGTAACTGTTGGATCTAGAACTCTTAAGATATCTGAGTTTTCTTATTTGGCTTCAAAGGCGATTAATAATATTAATTCCAAAAATCCATATGACATAATACTTTTAAGTGGTATTTCCAATTGCGGTTCTTCTACACATTCATTAAAATCTACTATCTATAAGGCCCAATATGTTGATTTGTCAAAAAGGGTAGAATCCTATGTGGAATCAAAAAAGGTTCCTCCTACTTATGGGGCTGTAAAAAATGTCAATAATAAGGTTGTAGGTTATGCAGATTTCAGTCTTTATACTTTTGCATTCTCTAAAGTTTTAGCATTCCACAGAACTGAAAGGTATTTGCCTAATTATTGTACTTTTGACAGTTCCGATGTAGAAAATTCAGTGCCAAAAAAATCAACCAGCCTTAAGGTTGCATCAACAAACATTACTAGGGGAGATGCTTATAAGGTGACTCTCGTTGATGCCAGTGGAAAAAAGCTATCAAATCAAAAGGTAAGCATAACAATAAATGGCAAGGCTTATTCAAAAACCACTGATTCTAATGGTGTTGCTGCTTTAGATATTAACTTGGCAGGAGGAAAATATTCCATCACTTCTGCTTATGAAGGTTCAAAAACTTATCAGGGATCTAAGGTAACCAATACAATCACTGTTAGAAACAGTTCAAGTAGATTTTATTTAGCTGATATTGAAGCTGCAGCTGCAAATGTAAAGAGTTATGTAAACTCCAAAGGTCAATTGCCTACAACTGTCACTGTAGCCAATACTAAATTAAGCATAGCACAATTCTCTTACTTAATGTCTAAAGCGGTCTATAATATTAATGCAGGTAGCTCAGTCTATAAGTATATTACTCTTCCAAGCGGTATCTCCAAGGGTAATTCTTCAGGGAATTATTTGGATGCCACTGTTTATAAGGCCCAATATGTTGACTTATCAAAAAGAGTAGGATCTTATGTGGAATCCAATAAGGTTCCTCCGGTTTACGCTAAGGTTTATAGCAGTTCTAAAGTTTCATTAGGTAATGCTGAATTTGATTTATACACTTTTGCATTTGCAAAAATATTATATTTCCATAAGACTAATGGATATTTGCCTAATTATTGTACTTTCCAAAGTTCAGCAATAGGCGATTATAATATTCCTGCAAATATTAGTTCTGGTAAGATCAAAGCTAATTCCAGTCAGTTTAAGAATGGTTTAAACGAGAAGAATACTGAGACTAATCTTACTAAATATTTGGTTGGAAAAGGTCAATCTACCATTACAACTTCCATTTCCAATTTAGCGAATAGATTAACCAAAGGTTTGAACAGTACTGATGCCAAGGCTCTTGCCATCTACAACTATGTGAGAGATGAGATTGATTACAGTTATTATGCAGATTCAAGATATGGTGCTTCAGGTACCTTAAGTCAGGGATCCGGTAACTGTGTAGACCAAGCAAGTCTGGTTGTAGCATTATGTAGGGCGTCAGGTATTCCTGCAAGGTACTCTCATGCTCAAGGTTGTACATTCTCAAGCGGTTTAGTCACTGGGCATGTATGGGCTCAAATTCTTGTTAATGGTGTCTGGTATTCCGCTGATGCAACAAGTGTTAGAAACAGTTTAGGTAATATTAAAAATTGGAACACTAATTCCTATTATAGCCTAAATAAGTATGCACTTGTACCATTTTAGTATTTAAAACCAATAATAAGAGGATTTCCTCTTATTCAAATTTTTTTCTTTTTCAATATTTTCAATAATTTTATATTTTTTCTAGTTCTATTTTTTTAACATTCTTAATATTCTTAATATCTTTAGCATTGTTTTTTTGATTTTTGTTGTTCTCATTATTTTTTTCCAATTCAAAAAATTAATTAATCTTTTATATTATAAAGAATTAAGATATATATGTAGCAAAAAATATTATTTTTAAATTTTGTTTAATTTTGTTTAATATTATTCTCATATTTCTAATAATTTTTTAAAGAATAATTTTTGGTATGTTTTTTTTTGGTGGTGTAAATATTAATCTTAAATTAGCTTTTTCATTATTGTCTTTGATTTTGATTTTATCAGTTTCTGCTGTTTCTGCAGAGACTTTAAATGATGGAAATTCCATGGATTTGATGGATAATGATGAAATTGATTTAAATTCAGATATTTTAAATAATTATTTGAGTGATGATGCTCCAAGGGATGTCATATCTGGTGGTGATGTTCCTATTGATAATCCTTCTGGGGATTCAAGTAGTGATGATAATCCTTCTGGGGATGATTCTGGTAGTGATGATATTGAAGACACCACAAAAAATACAACTTTAAAAATCATTTCACAGGATGACTGGAAAATATTCGGCGTAAAAAATTACACAGTCAAATTGCTTGATGAAGATTCAAATCCTATAAGCAAGGCTAAGATTCATTTCAAGATTAAAACTCCTAAAGGAATCTTTACCAATAAAACCAGATATACTGATAAAAATGGAATAGCTATTCTGGTTTTGAATTTTTCCTTAAGGGGCACCTATAATATTGAAGTGTCATATGATGGCGATTGTGATTATAACCCTGCAGAATCAGTTGATTCCAATGTAATGTTATATGAAAAGACCATCATTAGAACTTCCACATATTCCTACAGGTCCTCTCATCTTATTGTTAGGCTTTATTCCACCAAGGGGTATTATGTCCCCAACAAGAAACTGATCATATCTATAGATAACGTAAAATATTATAGGACTACAGATTCCAAAGGCCAAGCATATATTAAAATGCCTTCCAATAAGAAGCTGATTAAATTGAATTGTACTTTTTCCAGCTTAGATTATTATGAGGGATCAAATCGCATAATGGATTTGCCGGTATTTAAGAAAACTTATACAAAACCTTTAGTCTATGCAATTCTTAAAGGAAAATACTTTAAGGTTTTATTAAAAGGGGTTGACGGCAAAATCTTAAGCAATGAAAGGGTTAAAATCACAATAAATGGAAAGAACTTTACAAAAATTACCAATAAGAAAGGAATAGCTTATTTAAAGGTTAGCCTGAATGGTGATGGGTATGCGGTTTCCATTTCTTATGGCAACAATGGTGTTTATGGACCCTCTAAAAATTCAACTGTTCTAAATGTAATTGACCCTTCCGGTCAGTTCAAAAGGGGATTGAACCAAAACACCAAACTTTCAGTTTCCAAATATTTGTCTGGTGGAGGATATGCCAAAGTCACCGCTTCCATTAAAAGACTCTCTAAAAAGATCACCGGCAAATACTCAACTAAATTGGAAAAGGCAACCGCAATCTATAACTATGTCAGGGATAATCTTGATTATGAATATTATCCAAATTCCAGAAAAGGCGCTTCAAAAACATTGAGTACCAAATCAGGGAACTGCTGTGATCATTCCAATCTAATCGTTGCCCTTTGCAGGGCCTCTAATATTCCTGCCAGATATGCCCATGCTCAAGGCTGCAGATTTGTACGTTCAGGACATGTGGAAGGGCATGTATGGGCTCAGGTTTATGTTGGGGGAAGATGGTATTCAGCAGATGGCACAAGTTACAGAAACCGTTTAGGCCATGTAAATAATTGGGATACAAAGTCTTATAGCCGTTTGCATATCTATAGAAACATTCCATTTTAATTTTTCAATTTTTTAATTTTTTAATTTTTCAATCGGCCAATCCATTTCCAATATAAGCCCCATCTCTTTTTAAATGGATAATCTTTTTCAATTTTCACCCAAAAAAATTTTAGGTTATCCAAAACTTTATATACTTTCTTATAAAAAAATAATTATATCAAATTATATTTTATCTAAATAGTTTTATAGATTTTTTAATCAATCTATAACTTTTTAATTTAATTTATAAAAAACCAAAAGGATAAATTTAAGAAAATATTCATTTTAATTAAGTTTTAAGAAATGTTGTATAATATGGAGGTTCTACATGGCTAAAGAAATTAGTGAAAACATTGAAGAGTATTTGGAAGTCCTATATAAATTCGGAAGCAAGGACTCCTATGTGTCTACAACTACTCTCTCTAAAGAGTTAGGTATTGCGCCAGGTAGTGTAACTCAAATGCTTAAAAAACTTGAGGATATTGGCTATATCGATTATGTTCCATATAAGGGAGCTAGCTTAACTGAAGATGGAAAGAAAATAGCTCAAAAAATTACAAGAAAACATAGGATTCTTGAAAGGTTTTTAAAGGATGTATTAAAAATCAAGGATGAGAATCTTCATGCCCAAGCATGTGAAATGGAACATTCATTATCTGATGAGGCTGAAAGAGCTATTTGTCATATGTTAGAGCATCCTGATACCTGCCCTGACAATCATTTAATACCAGCATGCGATTTTGATTTTGCAAATTGTGATGATTGTTTAAATGACCATAGTGACATCGAGGACATTGGAATTAGAGATTTTAATTTATTGTCCATCTCCCAATTGTCCGCTGATGATGAGGGTGAGGTTCTATTTATAAGAGGCGGTGATTCATCCTTATCTGAAGCAATGGCCATTGGAATCACTATAGGCTCAAAAATCATTCTGTCTGATTCTGCCGATTCCAAATATAACATTTTTTTAGATGATTCCCTCATCGAGATATCAAGGGATTTGGCAAATAACATATTCGTTAAGACATTTTGATTTTTTAAATAATTCTTATTTTTAAACTTTTTTTTATTTTTTTCACTTTATTATGGATTTTTATTTAGGTGTTTAAATGCGTGGAGATTTATCTGAAGGAATTGTAACCATCAGGATTGAGGAAGGAAATCAAAGGGCAATTTCCTTAAATCAAAAAAGCCAGTTCGGCAAATTATCTGAGGATTCATTGGAACTTTCCATTATTGAAGCTTGTTATCTGATGGAGAGCGGACGTCTTGACATTTATAAAGATGATGAGAAATGTGATTTGGAGTATATCCTTGGATTAATTAAGGAACAAGAGATTTACGGCAAATATCTGGTTTATAGGGATTTGAAAAATAGGGGTTACATCATCAAGACAGGCTTTAAGTATGGTTCTGAATTTAGGCTTTATGAAAGGGGAACAGGTCCTGGCCATGCACATTCTGATTTCTTGGTAAAGGTGCTCTATGAAAACAATGAAGTAAATGTCTTGGACTTTGCAAGTTATGTAAGGGTTTCCCATGGGGTAAATAAGAAATTATTGCTTGCAGTAGTTGATGATGACTTGGACGTTACCTATTATAACATTGAGTGGACTCGCCCATAAATAATTAAAATTATTCATGT
>JAUNXF010000054.1:6315-10858 GCA_030539935.1 Methanobrevibacter sp. | reverse complement strand
CAATTGATGTGATTGTTCCTGGCCTTTCTGCTGGTGAATATAATGTGACTGTTGAATACATTGATGATCCTAATTACAACAATAGTGATGCAAGTGCATTATTCCATGTGGATAAGGATAATATCACAGACATTAATGTAAATCCAACAAACATCACTTATGGTGATAATGAAACCATTACAGTAACTATCGGCGATAATAATGTCACTGGAAACATAACCATTAAGATAAATGGTACTGAATACGGTCCACAAGAGCTTGTAGATGGTTCTACTACATTTAATGTTCCAGGACTTGCTGCAGGAGACTACACCGTAGAGGCAATCTACTCTGGTGATGACAATTACAATGCTACAACTGCGAGTGCTGATTTCACTGTAGATAGAACCGTGCCTGATATGGATGTGAACACTAGTGATATTGATTATAATGAGACTGAAAACATTGTAATTACTCTTCCTGAGGATGCTACTGGTACTGTTAATGTGACTGTTACTGATAGTGATGGCAATAAGATTAACTTTACTGATGTTCCTGTTGGTCCTGATGGCAAGGTTACCATCCCTGTAGATGACTTGCCTGCTGGTGATTATGATGTGACTGTTGATTATAGTGGTGATGATAATTATAATGCTACTAGCGGAACAGGTTCATTCTCTGTTGATAAGATTGATTCTACTGTGACTGTCAATGCTACTGACATTACTTATGGTGATAATGAGACTATCAAGTATAGTGTTCCTGAGGATGCTACTGGTACAGTAAACATTACTGTCGTTGGCGATAATGGAGTTACTAAGGTCTTTATGGATGTTCCTGTTGAGAATGGAACCATTGGAGTCAATGTGACTGACTTGCCTGCCGGCAATTATAATGTGACTGTCCAATACTCTGGTGATAATAATTATAACCCATCCACTGGCAAGGACACTTTCACTGTAGATAAGGCCGTGCCTGATATGGATGTGAATACTACTGACATTGATTATAATGAGACTGAAAACATTACTATTACTCTTCCTGAGGATGCTAATGGTACTGTTAATGTGACTGTTACTGATAAGGATGGCAATAAGATCAACTTTACTGATGTTCCTATTGGTCCTGATGGTAAGGTTACCATCCCTGTAGATGACTTGCCTGCTGGTGATTATGATGTCACTGTTGATTATAGTGGTGATGACAATTACAATGCTACAAGCGGAACTGGTTCATTCTCCGTTTCCAAGATTGATCCTAGCATGGATGTGAACACTACTGACATTACTTATGGTGAAAATGAAACTGTTAAGGTCACTCTTCCTGAAGATGCAACAGGCAAGGTAAATATTACCGTTACCGGTGACAATGGTATTTCCAAGACTTATAATGATGTTGATGTAGGTCCTGACGGCACTGTATCAATCCCTATTGAAGACTTGACAGTCGGCAATTATGATGTGAATGTGACATATGGTGGAGATAAGAACTACAATGCTCTTAATGCATCCAGCAGCTTTAAGGTGGATAAAGCTAAACCAAACACCTATGCAATTGGTACAAACATCACTTATGGAAATGAAGAGCAAATCACTGCCATTGTAGATGGCAAGAACATCACTGGTAATGTAACCATATTCATTGATGGTGTTGAGATTGACACTATTAATTTGACTCAAACTGATACAGGTGGACGTGCAGTAATAAATGTACCTGGATTATCCGGTGGAGACCACACTGTTAAAGTTGTTTACAATGGTGATGACAATCATAATTCAAGTGAAGGTCAAGATACATTCAATGTACGTAAAGCCGAACCTACAATGGAAATAAATGTCAATAACATAGATTATGGAGATACTGAGAAGATTAATATAACCGTGAGTGGCGTTAATGGTGGAGCAACTCCTACTGGAGAAGTCACTGTAACTGTCACTGATGAAAACGGCAATAATCAGACTTTCACCAAGCCTATTAACCCTGATGGTACTGTAACCGTTGAAGTTCCTGGTTTGGCTGTCGGTACTTATAATGTAACTGTAAATTACCCAGGAGATGAAAATTACACTTCAATAAATGGAACTTCCAAGTTCTCAGTCGGCAAAATCACTCCTGATGTAGATGTGGATACCAGCGATATCACTTATGGTCAAAATGAAACCATTGAAGTCACTCTTCCTAGTGATGCTAAAGGCAATGTGACTATTACCGTTAAGGATAAAGACGGCAATGTGATTAAGGAAGAAAATGTTACTTTAACTGATGGTAAGGCCAGCCTTGAGGTTGGTGATTTGGCTGCTGGTGATTATAATGTAACAGTAAGTTATCCTGGAGATAATAATTATAACCCATCCAGTGGAAAGGCTAACTTCACTGTAGCTAAGGCAGAACCTGGCTTGAAGATTGATACTAATGATATTGATTATCATGATAGTGAAGAGATTACTGTAAATGTCACTGGTGTTGAAGGTGGAGTAACTCCTACAGGCAATGTAACCATTACAGTTACTGATGAGGATGGAAATAATCAGACTTTCACCAAACCTATTGGATCTGATGGTACTGTAAAACTCACAATTGATGATTTACCTGCAGGCAAGTATAATGTGACAGTTGAATATCCTGGTGATGAGAATTACACTGCTGTAAATGGCAAGGCTAATTTCACTGTCAATCAAATTGCCACTCCAATTGACTTGGAAACCAAAAATATCACTTATGGTGACAATGAGACCCTTACTGTAACTGTTCCTAATGATGCTACAGGAAAAGTGACTATCACTATTAAAGATAAAGAGGGCATTACAATTAAGGAAGAAACTGTTAATATAAGTGATGGCACTGCTAAACTTACTGTTCCAGATTTGAATGCAGGAAACTACACAGTTCATGTAGAATACCCTGGAGACAACAACTATGTGGCAAACAGCACTGACGGCAAATTTGAAGTTGCTAAAGCCGATGCAATTGTTGAGATTCATGTCTATGACATTGTTTATGGTGATGTGGAAAAACTTACTGTAACCTGTAATGCTCCAGGCACTGTGACTATCCATGTCAATGGTGCTGAAATCACCTTATCCCTTGAAAATGGACAAGCTTCCATTGTATTTGCCAATGTTCTTAATGCATATAGTGGAAATGCAGAATGGAATCTTTATAATTTGGCTGTTGGAACATATCCTGCTTGGGTAGAGTATAATGGTAATGAAAATTACAATAAGGCATATGATGAGGACACCTTCCGCGTAATTAAGGCAAACACTACAACTAAGATATCCGTTGAGGACATTAAGGTTGGAGAGGATGCAGTAATTAATATTGAAGTAACTCATGAAACAGGTTCTGAAGTAATCAATGGACCTATCACTGTTACTGTTGATGGTGAGGAATATACTGTTGATTTAACTGATGGTAAAGGCAGCTTAACTGTTTCTGGCTTAAAAGCAGGGGATCATACAGTTGAAGCCAAATATCCTGGAAGCCATAATTATACAAACAGTTCCAATTCCACTAGATTCAAAGTAAATAAACATAGTCCTACTGTAAAAATTACAGATGAAGACATTAAAGTAGGTGACGATGAGACCATTACCGTTACTGTTCCTGATGATGCTACAGGTAACGTAACCATTACTGTTGGCGGTAAAACTTACACTGCTCCAGTTGAAGATGGTAAAGTTGTATTCAATGTTTCTGGCTTGAAAGCAGGAAACTACACTGTCAAAGCCAAATATAGCGGTGATCATAAGTACTTGCCAGGAAATGCAACCAGCAAATTCAGTGTAACCAAGAACAAACCTCAAGTCTCTGCAGACTCTAATGATATAAATGTGGGAGATAAGGAGAAAATCACTGTAAATGTTCCTAAGGATGCAACTGGTAAAGTCACTATTGAAGTGAATGGCAAGAAATACACTGCTCCAGTTAAGGATGGCAAGGCGGTATTTAATGTTCCTGGTTTGAAAGCGGGCAAATACACTGTTAAAGCCCATTATAGTGGAGATGCAAAATACTTGCCAAGTGATGCTACAACCAAGTTCACAGTATCTAAGGTAAAACCGGATATCGATACTAATGCGCCTGCTGTTAAAGAGGGTAAGGATGGAAAAGTCACTGTAAAAGTTCCTAAAGATGCTACTGGTACAGTTACAATTACTGTAAACGGTAAGAAATACACTGCTCCAGTTGAAGATGGTAAGGCTGTATTTAATGTTCCTGGATTGAAGGCTGGCAAATATCCTATTAAGGTTCACTACTCTGGTGATGAGAAATATAAATCATCTACTGTTGATGGTGGTGATCTTGAAGTCATAGCTCAAAACCACACTGGTCATGACAAGCATAAAGGTCATGGAAATGGCATTGAGTTATCCAGTAAAGCAACAGGAAACCCTATTGCAGTGCTTTTATTAGTATTTGTATTCTTAGGTTTCATACCATTAAGAAGAAAAAAAGATGATGATGAAGAGGAAGAAGAAAAAGATCTTCTATAACTCTTCTTTATTTATTTTTTTCAAATTAAATTATTCTTCAACTTTTTTTAATTTTTTTTAAATATTTT
>JAUNXF010000054.1:0-6305 GCA_030539935.1 Methanobrevibacter sp. | reverse complement strand
TGTACAATATAAAGAGAATTATTATATAAATCAATTTTTTAATTTTTAATTAGTTTATCTTTTCAATTTTTTTCAATTCATATTTTCAATTTTTAAATTTTATTCAATTTTCTAGTTTTAATAAAAAATTCTTCAAAATCCCCTATTTTTGATGAGTTATTTCAACAAAAAATTTACTATCATAATAATTAAAATAATAATTAATATTTTTAATAGTTATATCATTTACTTATGATTTAATTCACTATTTATTCAATATAATTAACTTATGTTTATCATATATTTTTTTTAATATTTCCTATATAGGACAAACAGTAATTTTTTATCATTTTAGTTGATTTTTTATAATTTTTTAACTTTTTTTTTTTGTAATGTTTCAAATTTAGTTCACATTATCTATTTCAAAATTCATACAATATTTAAAAATATAAAAATCCTTAAGAAAGCTTTTTTAGTTAGAAAATTAAAATTTTATAAAAAGTTTATTTAATATAACTAATAAAAAGTAAATTAAATAAGTAATCAAATAATGGTTTTTAAAGCAATATTAAAAAAATAAAATAATATTTGGTGTTAAAATGTCAAGTTTAATCTCAATTCCCACATTGCCTTTAATTGTAATTGCATTGATTTGTGGGATCTTATCATTTGTTAGTACTCGTTTAGTTATGCCTTGGCTTATCTTTAAGCTTGAAAAGGCAGATATCATAGGAAAGGATATTCACAAATCATCCCGGCCTATTGTTGCTGAAATGGGTGGTATGGGGATATTATTCGGATTCATCATAGGTATTTTTGTTGGAATTATACTTTTCCCAACATTAGCCTTCCAACTTGCCATAGTTCTTGTTGTGGTTCTTCTTGTTGGAATGGTTGGTATGGTGGATGACTTGATTGTCTTGTCATCTAAAGAAAAACTCTTCTTGCTGTTCTTGGCAGGTATTCCATTATGGTGGATTGCACCTCCAAATGTTGGTCTTTTGTATATGATCCTAATTCCAATAGCTGTTTCAATCTGTTCTAATTTAACTAATATGCTTGCAGGTTTAAATGGTATTGAATCTGGCCTTGGCGTCATTTCAATGACCTCCCTTACAATCAGCTGCATTATACTTGGGAAATATGATGTTGCTATTATCAGCATGAGCATGTTAGGTACTTTGATTGCATTCTTATATTATAATAAGTATCCTGCTAAGGTTTTCCCTGGAGATACTGGTACACTTATTATAGGAGCAACCATTGCAGCCATAGCTTTCATTGGTAGGGTAAAATTGATTGCCTTTATTGTTCTTCTTCCAAATATTATAGATGCTTCACTTAAGTTTTATAGTGCAGGAGTCATGGAAAGACAACAGCATAAACCTACCCAAGTAAATGAGGATGGAAAATTGGTAAGGCCACAACAAGGATTTAAATCCTTGATCAGATTGGTCTTAAGAAAACCGGTTGATGAGAAGACTGCTGTAATGATGATTTGGGGTATAGGCATTTTATTTGGAATAATCGGAATAATTGTTGCTATTTTAATGCCGGGAGTTACTCATAATCAAACATTTGCACAATTCATACATTTAAAAGATTATTTCTATTATTTAGGTTAATTTTAATTTTTAATCTAAATATTTTCTATTTTTCCATCTATGTATTCCAATTCTCTATTTTTTTAATCTAAATATTTTCTTTTTTTCATTGAAATTATTGAAAATTATTTTTAAACCCAAACAACATTTGCTGTTGTAAAGCTATATTTGTTGGAAAAAGCAGGATTAAACAATCTATTTGTTATATTCTCTGTCTTAAATGATTTTGTAATGCTTTTTCTTACATTATAGTTTATCCTATCTCCTATTGACTCCTTTTCTTCTTTTGTTTTTATGTTTGGAGACGATGCATAGATTTTTAATTGTATCCTAGTTCTATTAAAATTATCTTTTCCTTTAATGGTTTGGCTAATCTTTACAATGTTAATATTCTTTTCTCTCATTAAGGACTGTTTTTTAGGGTCTTTTGAATAATTGTCATAAGATTCCTTAGGATAAATTGCCAATCCGCTTGAAGATATTCCTTCAAATGCCCCATTTCTTGCAGAGGCCATTGCAATATTCAATTCATTGCTATCCATTATTGCATTTGCAAGCATTATTGTTGTAATAAGTGCAAAACTTATTAACAATAGCAATTCGACTGTAATTTGACCCTTTTCATCAATTTTCATATTTCCTCACTTTTTTAATATTTCCATTTAGGTCATTAATCTGTGATTTTTTATTTTTTTTTTTAATTAATTTGACACTTGCATAATCAATATTGAACTCTGATTGATCGTATGGGTTTTATTGTCATTTATCACAGTTTTCTTTATTAAATAAGTTCTTCCGCCATATAATTGAACATTATCCACTGTTCTGTTAGTGGGGTCTACTATTTTTATTGGATTAATATTCGATTTTCCTTTTTTATTATTAAATTCAGTTATGACTTCATTATCATCTATAAGAATGGAGTAATGATATCCATTTATGGATTCGGGCAATCTGATCTTCTTATTAAATCCATATTCTTTTGAATTCACTTCATTTATTGAGTCTGAGACATGATTCAATAAAAATCGGGCCTTGCTGTTTTCATCAATTTCCATATTTGAATTTAAGTTCTGCTCTATCATGGGGAGATTGACGATTAATAATAAGATTATTATCAATGTACAAAATAAAAGTTCTATGTTTATTATTCCTTTTGAATCCATAGATATTCTTTTTATTTTGATGTTATTTAAATTTTTGCAAATATTTTAACTAAATATTACATTATAATTATTATTTTTTAATTTAATTATAATTTAATAGTTTTTTTATAATTTAACTAAGTAATTATAATTTAATAATCATTTTATTATTTTTAAAGCATTTTTTGCTATGGCAAAAAATAATTATTTTTTATAAAAAATTATTTAAATGTATTGAATTATAGTATTATATGTAAGAATAGATATTTTTTTAATAACTCATCAGAACTGATTCAAATTTAATTTTTCAATTATTCATAATCAAGAGAGTTTAGGGGAATGAACATGGTTTCAGTATCATATTTAAATCCGTTATCTGAGGAAGGGAGGAATATTGTTCGAGGATTGGGAGGTCTGGATGAGATATTCGACCATAATGATGACCTAATGGACATTGTTATTCATACTAATCGTCAAACCATTTCCAATCAGGAGGTTGTTCCTGAAACTCTTGTTGATTTGGCCGTTAATCGTATTAAATGGTATATTGAAAGGAAGAACAATAAGGAGTTCAATCCTAATGACTATGCATACTTTTTTAATGAGAGGATAACTGAATATGATACCATAGCTTTCCATATTTTGGCTCAGGCCATTGCAAATAAATTTAGGCCAGGTTCTCGTGAGGTTAAATTATTCATTGAATCTCAAGGATTGATGATTGAAGATAGATTGACCAAATTGCCATTCAATGAGAAAAAAGAGGTAGTTGACGAAATCTTAAGTGAACTGCTTATTCAAGATGGTATTGAATGGTCTTTTTTAAAGGATTTGGTTGCTACCAAGAAATTGTCCTTAACCGACTTGGTATTGCAGAATGGTGAGATAGTTTTGGATAGGGAAGAGTTTGTTTACTCCTTTGGTGATAAATTCGCTGACAGGGTCCCTGAAAGAATTTATGACATATTGATTGGTGATAACTTAAGGGCGCTTATCTTAACTAAATTATTAATGCAGAATGCCGAAAATTACATTAAGTCAATTCAGGATCAATTGGCTTTAGTTGAAATGCATCCTGCCATTGTAGAATTAGGTGAAAGGCTTGATAAGGTTATTGATGAAACTTTATCAAAGTATAGCACTTTCTATGCAAGTGGCGGCGCATATGGCAATATGGAGATTGGAAAACTTGTAAGGGAAGCTTTTCCTCCATGTATAGCAAATACTGTCGCAGGGGTTTCATCCGGTGGTCGGAATGATGCGATTGTGCTGCTTTTAACTTCTTTTGTATCCTATGCAAGATTGTATCCTGGTATTTTTGGTTCAGATAGGACTGTGAAGGTTTCAGACATTGATACAAACTTGAACATAACTCTAAATGAGATTTTGCCACTTATTTATGAGGCTGCAGATAATTGTACCCCTCCATTATTCGAAGACCAGCCTCAAGAGAAGATCAACATTATTTCAAAATTGGGATTTGGAATGCATGAAGAGGTCAATCTGGAAAATGAGGGTGAAACTAAGTGGTACACTCCAATGAGCTGTGAAAAGATAAAAATGCATTTGCCTCAGCTTTGTAAGGAAAATAAGGATTGTGCAAAGATAAACAACCCATTAAGCTATTATTCTAGAAAAAAATGGTTATTGAGCAAAAGTGGGGAATTAAGGCCTAGTGATAAATCTGGCGATTCTGACTAGAGGAAAGTTGAAATTCACTAAAAAAGCTTAGGAAACTCATGGGCAATCAATAGGTATAGTCATCCTCATCATAGTATTTTAGGATAATGGAATGTTCAAACTCTTCAAAATTGTTAAAATGATACTCTTCATAATTTTCAATTAAAATTTTTAGTTGTCTCTCTTTTTTGTCGATAGATTCCATTTTGCAGAATTCATCCAATAGCTCAGGATCATATTCATCAAAATTTTCCCATTCATCATCTTCTTTTTTCAATTTAAACTCAATGAATCTTTCATATTCTTCAATATCTAAGATTTCCTCTTCATCAAACATATACTCTTCAGATTCTATTTTATAGAGTTCAATGTGTTCACTGTCAGGATTCATATCTGTTATTTCATTGATATTTAATCTCAAACCCTCTATTTTTCCAGTTTTTAAATTTATCACTGTTTTTCCAGTTGATTCATAATGTATCCAATTATCCAGTGCAGGCTCTATAATCTCCCTTATGGATAGGCTTTCTATTAATCTTCTAAGTTCCTCTTCACTTAGCATTTTCATTCTCCATTTTCTTTGTTTTCAGATAATGACTAATTATATTTTTAAAGCATTTCTACCTTTATAATAAATTTTAAGTATTATATGAATCATAAATATTTTTACTTATATATTATATTTATTTAAGTTGATTAAAAAATTTTTTTAAGTTTTTAAAACTTTATTCGATCTATCAATTAGGAATATTATTCTCAAGAACTTTATTCAATCTAATCAATTAGAATATTATTCTCAAGAACTTTATTCGATCTAATAAATTAGGAATATTATTCTCAAGAACCTGATTCATCAATGGTGATTTTATGTTTGGTCAATCCAGTATTAAAGAGAGACGGAGGTATTATAGGGAGGAATGGTCCCAGAAGGACTTGCCTGATTTTATCTCAGAGGGAATCACCAAAAGGGAATTTGGTTTTGATCATTTGGGATATGGGCCTAATGACAGATATAAGGTTTTTTTCGGCACAGTTGCCCTTAAAAGATTCTTAAGAACTAAAGCTCCATTTGCAGCATATGTCTCTGTTGCATTTTATGCAAATCCTCGAAAGCGTGGAGGATGGGAAAAGGCAGAATATATTTTTGATATAGATGCCAAAGACTTGCCTATCCGTTCCTGCAATTGCGGAGGAGTTTGTGAAATATGCTTAGGGGAAGCTCTTGAGAGAGTGAATGCTATGTTGGACACTTTAAAAGGGGATTTAGGTCTTAAAAACATACATCTCATTTATTCCGGAAGAGGATTTCACATTAGAATACTTGACCCTGTGATGATGGAGGCAAATAGCGATTTAAGAGGTGAAGTGTTGAAATATGTGGCAGGGGCTGTCCCTCCAAAAGCACAATATCCAAACATCACTCCTGGAGGAAAGCCTTATAATTTTGAACACTTTTCCATTCCAATAGCTTATCCTGCTGTCTTCACTGAAAGAGTCAAATATAACATCCTTCATTTAAAGGGGGATGAAAAATTGGATGGCATTAATCCTCGCCTAATGAAGGATATAATTAAGCATAGGGATTTTCTTTATGAAGATGATTGGGGTTCATTCAAGCAGAATATTGGGCCAAGAAGATATAAAGATATGGTCAATGCAATGGCAAGAGTTAACCTTGCAACACTTGATGCAAAGGTGACTATCGACTTGAAGAGAATTCTGAGACTTCCTAGCTCTCTTCACTCAAAGGTCAGCATGAAATGCGTTGAGGTTAAGAATCCTGAAACCTTTGATCCATTCAAATATGCAGTGCCTAAGTTTGTATATGAAAGAAAAGATGAAAACGTTGCAGAATGATTGCTTTTTTTTAAATTATAATTATCTTTTTGATTTAATT
>JAUNXF010000012.1 GCA_030539935.1 Methanobrevibacter sp. | reverse complement strand
ATAAACTAAAAAATAAGAAAATTTAATAAATTAGAATAATAAAATAAAATATAATTATTTAAAAATATTTATTATTGATTTAGAGGGTGATTGAATGGATATTGGTCCAGAGGAATTTTTAATTTATGAAACTTATTTTGAAGATGAAAATAATGTAAATAGAAATGAAGGATGCTGCAGTACTTTAATCGTGCTTACAATTCTTTTTATAATTGTTAATGTATTGATTGTATGAATGAATATCCTAAAATAGATTAAAAACTAAAATCAAGGTTTAAGGTTAAAAAAATGAGCATATTTGACTATATTTGTCATAGAAGGCCTGAAAGAAGCTTTTTCTACAAAGGACATCAATTTCCAGTATGTGCTAGATGCACTGGGTTTTATATTAGTGGAATAGCCAGCATAATCCTTTTAAAATTCTATCCGGCACCATATACATTAAATACATTGATAATTGGAATACTGCTTTTAATACCCTGTGCAATTGATGGATTTAGCCAATTATTTGAAATGAGAGAAAGCAATAACATTCTTAGACTAATCACCGGCCTTCTTGGAGGAGTGGGATTGATCTTAGTCTATGAGATGATGATAAACTTTTTTGTATATAATTTCTTTTAAATAAATTCCAAAATCGTTAATATTAAAAGATAGCTATAAAAAAGAGAATAAAATAAGAAATTAAAAGATAGCTATAAAAAAGAGAATAAAATAATAATGAAATAAAATAAGAAAAAGTAAAAGGAGAAATTTAAAAATCTAAAGAGATTTTAGAATATTAGCGTCTTGCACGACCTACCTTACGTGCAATAACAAGCTCTCCAACAGAAATAAGACCTGCAAAGAACTTTTCAAGTCCTCCAGTTGCCCAAATGGCTTCACCGAAGGTAGCATTTTCAATATTCTTCTCATACTCTTCAGGAGTTATTTTGACACCGGTTGTTCTTGTACTGATTTTAGCTGAAGCCTCCATCAATTCATCCCAACTAACTCCCCTAAGCTCTTTTTCCATAGCCTTGTAAATCTTATTTACCTTAATATCATATAAGGAAGACATTGAATCTACAATATCTACAGATCTGGTCACTCCAATCACTTGATTTTCATCATTTATGATTGGAATGCTGATTAGTTTATTTTTAGAAGCGGCTATAACAACATTTCTTGCAGGTTCCTCCTCGCCAATGGTCATGATTTCCTCAATAGGACTCATCACATCAGCAATGGTATTCTTGCCTTCACGTAAACCTTTGGTTATGTTAAATGAAGTAATCCAACCTTCCAATTTCATATTTTCATCTAAAACTGGAGCAGTAAATCTTCTGAACTCCTCCATTTTTATGGAAACATCTTTTATAGAATCATTTTTTGATACAAAAACAAATTCCTTATCCATCATCTCTTTAGCTTTCATTTTAAACACTTCTCCATTTTATAAGAATTTTCAAACAGCTGAAAATAAATTATAATCATCATCCATTAAAATTTTATTCATCCAATACTAAATTCAAAGCACCGACTGGACATCTGCTACTGCATTCCTTGCATCTTATACATTTATCATTGTTAAGGAATATTTCTCCATCAACAACTTTAATGGCTTTAACAGGACAGTTATCCTCACATAATTCACAAGCAACACAAATGTCCTGATTGACATCAATGTGACTGTAAATCACCACAGGCCCTAAATCCCTTTTAAGGCTGATTGCTCCTTGAATACATAAGTTGACACAAGATCCACAGCCACAGCAGTGGTCCTTATCGATATAGGAATACATATGACCATCATCAGAGTCGATAGCCCCTACACTTGGACATGACTCTCCATGTGACTCAATAAACTCTTTAGTTCTAAGGGATATTGCATTGGTTGGACAGTACCTAAGGCAAGCTCCACAGCCAATGCATTCTTCTCGATTAATGGAAATGTCTTCCATCTTAAGATTTCTATGAGGAACCTTAACTTCATTCAATGTATATTCTACTGAATCATTTTCCTTAATGACTGTTTCAGCATCCCATACATAAATACATGAAACAGGACAGGTTTGAGCACAAATTTCACATTGCACGCATCCATCCCCTATCTTAGCCCTTTTAAGCCAAGTGGAAGAACTGATTACATTAATCGGACATTCCTCAACACAAAGATTACATCTTACACAACGAGGTGAGATTGTTATGAGTTTCTCCTGATCTTTGAAGTCGCGGATATCCACATTAAAATCTTCAATATCTTCATCTAAATCTACAGATTTAAGAGTAATTTCTCGCTCTAAGGTTTCAATCTGCTTTTTTAGTTTAATTTCCATATTCTTATCCCCATAGATAAAGTCCATTTCTGATTTGCCAGATTCCAGCAAATCCTAATCTTTAAAATTCACTAGCTTTAAAACATTATCATATAATAATATCTTTTAAATAATTTAAATAATTTATTATAATTTTCTTTTGATGAACAAGATTCACAATTATCATAAAAATTTTGACAAACGAATGAATATTAATTCCTTAAATCAGATAAGTATTATTTAAAACTTCATAAAGTTCCTATAAACTCCTCTAATTCCTCTAAATTAGGCAATCCAGAAATTCCAATTGATTGAACAGAACAAGACGCAACCCAATTGGCTATTGTACATGATTTTGCCAAATCATATCCCTTAAGATATGAATATAAGAACCCTGCATTAAATGAATCTCCTGCAGCTGTTGTGTCAACCGCCTCACACTTGAAAGCAGGTATCTTCACCTCTTCATCCTTTTCATTTATTGCATAAGCTCCTTCAGCACCTCTCTTTACAACAACAGTATCTATACCATCATTGCGAATATGAACCGCCAAATCCCTAAAGCTCAAGGAGTCCTCATCAGACAAACCTAATTTGCTTCTATAATAATCCTCAAATAATATCTTCAATTCACCTTCATTGATAAGCAGGACATCGGTTCTATTGAGGATTTCCTTAAGCTCCTCAACTCCCTTTTTAGCATACAGCATTCCAGGATCAAAACTTAAGACAATATCATCCTTCAATATCTTCAACAATTCCTTTTGAGCATTGAATGAGTCTCCAACAAATGATGTGTAATGAAGTATCCTGCAGGCATTAACATTCAAAGGGTTTATTTCATCAATGCTTATATCATCATTAACTCCAGGGTCTACATAAAGGGCCCTGTCACCTTCATCGGAAACAAATCCCAATACCTTTCCTGAATTTCCTCCATCGGAATAGATTAGATTAGTGAGATAAACGTCATTGACCATCAAATTATATTCCAACAAGTCTCCTTCCTCATCATCAGCTATCTTTCCAATATATGATGTGGAGCATCCGAGCCTTGATAGACCTATGATTGTATTGGCTGCTGAACCTCCAGGAGATTGCTCCTCACCTTTAATGAAACTTTCCCCATCAATCTCTGCAATATGCCCAACTTTATAAAGCTTATCCACATTCAATGCGCCAAAGCCTATAGCATCCACATTGATGGCATCATAAACGATTTCATCCACACCTAAATCGTCAGCAGTCACATTATTAGAAGATTTTGAATTGTTTAAATCATTTTCATCCATTTAATTCACTTCTTAAATGATTATGTTAAAAATTATTTTCCAATTGTCATGATTCATAAAATCATCATTTCAGAATATCAAGCAAATTGGTCTTGTGTTCACCTAATTGGCCCTCAAAGTTTCCAGCGGAGATTCTTTCCACACCTTCAATGTCAATTATTGCATCAATAGCCTTCTTAATGGCTAAATTCATTGCTTCCTGACTTACAGCATTAACAACAATTTCAGGAATATAACTTATGCCTTCAGGTACTTTTGACTCACTGCCAAGTCTTTCCTTCAATGAAGGGCAATAAGGGTGATTGGTACTTGGACCAATCTCTGGGAAATTGGTTTCAGGCTTGCTTGCAGCAGAGCATATTCCAAATGGAGTGCAGACCCCATCAACTTCCATGATTGTATCAATGATGATTCTGCCTGCCTTTAAGACAGCCTCCTTAGTGGAACACATATACCAGAAGTTTCCGCCCATGATTCCCTTTGCATAAGCGAGTTCAGATTCAATCTGAAAATCGGGAACGGCAATAGGGACATTAATCATCTTTCTTCCAAACTCTTCAATTTCCCATTCATAGCCATCTCCACAATGACCTACACTTTCCATCATTCCAATAGATCCAACAGGATTTTCAGTTATGCTGAACACTCTTGTAAATGGCTTTACAAGAATGTCCTGACGAATCCTATAGGACAATTCCCTTTCAAATTTCTCCAAGTCATCAGTCAGCCAAAATTGAACAATTGCCCCTGGCCTTCCATCAGGAGTCTTGTCACCGCTTACAAAGGATTCCACACCTGCCTCCACTCTGCCAATGACAGCACTTGGAGTGGCTGTAGCATCATAAGCCGCTTCCTTTACAGTCAATTCATCTTCTGCTGTAATCAATGCCCTAATATACATTCCGTCAAATGATTCAAAGAATGTATCTTCAACCTTATCATAATTTGCCATAAATGTCATCCCATTATAAAAATTAAACTCATCAAAAATTAAAGATCATCAATTCATTTTCCAAAAGTCATAATTAGCCTAAACCGCCAATATCCTTACCTCGAATATTGTTTCTCATCTCTTTGCTTAACTTAAGCAAATGCTCCCTATTTTCATCTGTGATAATTTCAATAATAGGCGCTTGCTTATTATAAAACACCTTTTCAAACTCTTCAATGAGGGAGTAGTCCACTTCAAAGTCTTCAAATGCAGCATTTGGACCTTTTAGAGAATATTCCTTAATAAAGTCCAAAACATAACCCTTATCAAATCTAGAATGAAGGTCTATTAGAATGGAACTTACTATCGTATGATTGGATATTACTGCAATCTCAGCAACATTCAGAGGATATTCATTTCCATTGAAGCTGACAGACAAGCCTCCATTATCCCTTGCATACTGCAATGGCTCGACATCAGTAATGCTGTCACCCATATAGATTATGGAACCCTGTTCAAGAGAAAGCCTTTCAACAATATCTTCAACTGCAATCTGCTTGCCCTTTCCGCCAACAGTCTTCACGCTTTCAATATACTTGTTGATTTCAAGCTTTGGGAATTCATTGAAGAAAATGTCATAGAGAACATTGAAGTCCTCTTCACATTCCTCACCATGTTCAAGTATAATCTTTCTAAACTCCTCAACTTTCTTAAGCTCTTCAATGAACTTAGGTGATTTGTCGCCGACAATAGTTTGAGAATTGTTTGAATTATGTAGAACATCCTGTGATTTTGAATCAAAACTATTGAAATTGGTAGCGGCATCTACATCAAGTTGTGTATGATAAGTATTTTGGAATGGGAAATCAATATAATTGCACAAAGCTTCAATATATTGGCCATAACTTGTACTAACTATAAAGGATGGAATAAGCTCATTTGCAAATCTGAGAGTGTCATCAGATCCATCAACAAGATAGATGTTTTCCCTTGAAAACTCAATCATTTTATCATTTGTAAGTCCTGCCAACTTATAGAATGGAACAATAAGCTTAAGAGTATCGCCGGCATGATAATTTTCCAACTTCACATCATCTACAAGGTAATCATCAAAGCGACTGATGATCTTAAATAATTTTCCACCATCTTCAATAAATTCATCCGCCAATTCATAGGCATTGTCATTTAAGGTTAATGGACCTTCACAGTCTGTGATAAAAACTTTTTTTACCATAATCTAATCATCCTAAATTTTAAGTTCTTGATTTTAAGTTTTTAATTGTGTAAACTTGATAAGAATAAAAAAAAGAAAATATTTTTAAAAGCATAATATGAGAATAAGATCCTATAAGAACTGCCAAATTGTAGAAACCCTTGCTGCATTTACAGGGCAAATTGCTTCACAATTTCTACAGGAGATGCAATCATCATGGTTTACGGCAACTTTGCCTCCTTCAACACTTAAGGCATCAACCGGACAGTTTTTGACACACACTTCACACAATTGGCAGGCATGATGATTTATCTCTACAGTACCATTTCTTCTTCCCCTAAGGTCTCTTTTAATAAAGAATATCTCATGGTTTCTGTTTGTAAAGAACTCTTCCTTTAGCTTAATCGCTTCAAAATTACAGCTTTCAGCACATAATCCGCAGTAAACGCAAGAATTATCAGTATCGATGACAATAGGATTTGGACCATCCAAACTAATGGATTCGGTTGGGCAAACATCCTTGCACAGTCCACAGCTGATGCAGTTTTCCTCGACAACTTCAATGCCTAAACTTGGCGGGAAGAATTCAACAAGGTCCAATACCTTGACTACATCCAAATCCTTTTTAATTTGAGCATTTAACCGTTCATTCAGGAAATCTGTTACATTCACTACAATGGACCTGCAATTGGTACAGGTGAATATTTCAACATCTGAAAACTCCGTTCCCCTTGGAACATCCCTAATGTCCATTGAGTTTTCATAATCAAAATCATCAAAATGGTAATCCTTGGAAATGTCCTCAAGCAATTTGACCAAAACATTGTCAATGTTTGTAACACCTTTTGAAATGTTATGGATATCCCTATCGATTATTTCAGAAGCGATTTCCAAAGTCTTGATTTTATTGAATGATTCAAATGCCTCTTCCCTTTCAACATAATCAATCGCATAGGTAGGGCAGGAATGCATACACTCTTCACATCTTGCGCAATATGCAGGATCGATGAATGGCAATTTGTTGATCTTGCCTACATCTATTGCACCTTTTGAAGGGCATATCCTTGTACATGTCATGCAGCCGATACATTGGTCTTGGTCAATGCATAGGGTTTTACCCTCCTTAACGGTTTTTGGAAGGATTTCTCCATATTTTATGGCATCAGTAGGACAGGCTCGGAAACAGTATCCGCAACGAATGCACTTGTCCTCATCAATTTCACTATGCATCTCCTCTCCGCCAGTGGATTTTAAGTGAATCGCTCCTGATTTGCATGCCTGTACGCATGCTCCACAAGCTCTGCATAGCTTTTTATTTATATTTGGAACATTTTCACGAATTGGATCTGCCAAGGTCTTTTTGATGTGAATAGCATCATAAGGGCATGCATTGGTACAAAGCACACAACCAAAACAGTGCTCATCCAACTTGATGAATTTGGTGTTTTCATCCTGATAAACTGCATCAATTGGGCAGACAGACAAGCAAGGCTTGTCCAGGCAATTAATGCATTTTTCATTATCGATTTCATACTCAATATGAACATCACGTATTGGTCTTGGTATAGGATTAACGCTTACCATACTAAATGCCCTCCTCAATTATTTGAGAACCAATGAACATATTAGGCCCTCCTTTCTGCGAGTTGAGAAGCTTTTACAGAAATATGAATAACTTCCTCATCATTATCATTTGAATCTAAATTAAATTTGGCCAAGAAATATTTTATAACGCCAAATGGACAGGTCTGATAACAGATACTGCATCTTAAACATTTTTCCTTATCTCTTACGATAGTGTCATTTTCATTGTCAAACCTTATCGCTCCAGTCGGACAGTCTGGAATGCACATTTGACATTTCTTACAATTGTCTGCGTCCCATGTAATGATTCTGATTTTCAATCTATTGACTGCATCCTCTAAAACTTCATGGACAACCTCTTCATCATTTAGAATAGCCAAGGACTTGTCAAAAATAGGTTTGAATGGAAGCTCATCTAAAAAGAGTTTGTCAGTTCCTAATTGAATGAGCTCATCCTGCTTGGATTCAATATACTCCTCAAGGGTACTGACTGCCAAGTTGATGATTTTCTTTTGCTCTTCAAGGTTATTGACAAATACTCCCTTCATGGCTCCTTTAACTGGACAGGCCTCCAGACATTTTCCACAGGAAATGCATTTGGATTGGTTTACAAGAACTCTCTCATCAATCTCTTCAATGGCTCCAACCTCACAGGCATCCATACACTTATGGCATCTGATGCACAAATAATCATCCACAATATATTTTCTCTTGGATGGTATGATATTAAACTCTTCACGAATGAAGTGATTTTCACCACATTCCAATGTTTTCGGAGTGGAAGGGCAAACTTCAGCACAGAATCCGCATCTGATACATGATGCCTTATTGATTACCGGATAAATCAAACCAATGGATTCATCACTGTCTGAATCCCTAATCAACTTGATTGCATTTGGAGACGGACATGATGCTGTACAGGACCCGCATCCGATACAGTTTTCCTTAATCACCTTAGGGAAATCCCTAAACCTGTCAGGCTTATGAGCAATGTCCTCCCTTGACTTTGCATCGAAAAATCCGTCAATCCAAGTTTTTCGTGCAAACTCATAAATATACCAAATGATTGAGGACATCTTATTTCACCTCAAAAAAGTCTTTGACGGCAGATTTGCCAGTGTCGATATCAGTGATTGCCACTCTTTCAGTACATGCAATGCAAGGATCTGAAGAGGCATAGGTTGCAACAGCATCAGCTACAGTTGCCACATCCTTTAGCATATATCTTGCACAGGAATCAATGTTCATGATACTTGGAGTCCTAATGGAAATGCGCTTGATCAAGTCTCCATTGGTCTCTGCCATATAGGTCACTTCACCACGGGGAGCCTCATTTCTCCATTCGCCATAGCCAGAAGGAATGTCTACAGGAACCCTTATATCCCCTTTAGGAATATTCTCAATGGCTTGCTTTATTAAATCAATGGATTGTTCCACTTCATAAAGCCTATTTAAGGTACGGGCATAGTTATCTCCCTCCTTTCTCCAAATAGGCTTGAAGTCAAATTCATCCCTATAAGTATAATGTTCCTCTCTCAAGTCATGCTTAATTCCTGAAGCCCTTCCAATAGGACCTACTGCATGACCTTTGATGGCTTCCTCTTTAGTCATCACCCCAACACCCTTTGCCCTTAAGGCGACTATTGGTGCCTCTTCAAACAATGCAACATGTCTTTCATAACCGTCTTCAATCTTTTTCAAGTTTTCAAGTATTGCATTGAAATGTCTCTCATCAGCGTCCATTCTGACACCACCAACAACATTCCAACCTAAATTGACCCTGTTTCCTGTTAAAAGCTCAAGAGAATCCATTGCATATTCCCTTAAAGCCAATACATGCATAAACAATGTCTCATGGTCAAGGGTCTTGAAGAATGTTGAATTGGCAAGCAGGTGAGATTGTATCCTATCTAGCTCATTTGTAATGACCCTTAGGTATTGGGCCCTAAGCGGTGCCTGAACACCTGAAATTGATTCTAAAGTTTCTGCAAAGGTTTGGGTGTGTTCATAAGAACAGATACCGCAGATTCTTTCAGATAAGTAAATGCATTTTTGCCAGGTCTTGCCTTCCATAATCTTTTCAATACCTCTATGAACGTAACCATAATCGATCTCAGCTTTGATAACCTTTTCACCTTGAGTTTGAAGTTTAAGTCTTAAAGGTTCCTTTAAACCTGGATGAATTGGTCCAATTGGTAATATCATAATATCTGACTCCTATTTACTTATCTAAATTTCAACAACTTAATCTTAATAAACAATGAAGATTTTAAATTAAATTAAGATTTTGATAAACAATAAAAATTTTAAATTAAATTAAAATCTTGATAAACATTAATCTAATCTTTTCTAGCGTCTTGAGCTCTTCCTTTAGCTGCAAGAGCACCAGGAGCTACAGTCAAGACTGCCTCCAATATTTCACTTGGCCTTGGAGGACAACCTGGAATAGCCGCATCCACTGGAATGAAGTCTGAAACGGGAGCAAGAACCCTTCCTCCCTCTTGTGCAAATACATCACCGGATTGAGGGCAGTTTCCAACAGCCACCACAATCTTAGGTTCAGGTGTCTTTGCATAGATTCTTCTTAAATTGTCTCTCCATTGTTCTGTAACTGCACCAGTCACTAAAAGAACATCAGCCTCACGAGGATTATTGTGAACATAAATTCCATACTGTTCAAGATCGTATCTAGGGGAAAGAAGTGCAACAAGCTCTACATCACAGCCATTACATCCTCCACAGTTTACAATACAGACATGAATTGAACTTTTCCTCACAATATCTTTAAGTTTCTTAAGCATTTTGATTACCTTAAATCTCGTTTTAATTAATTTTTATAAATATGATTCGTTTATTCATAAACAGCAAAATATGTTTAATCACTATTTTTCTCTAATCAATTCAACAATTTGGGCCCTTCCATCTTCAAGAGCCTCTTCATATGATTTGCCATTTTTAAAGATGTCTTTGGTCAATTGATGGCAAATCCTATCTGCATCTTCTGCTGATACAAGTTTAATAACATCACTTAGCCAATAAAGCCTTAAGTCAAGATGCAATTGCCTTTTAACCTTTTCCTTGTTTGCCACTTCAAATGTGGCATGCATATTTTCCAAATCACTCATATCAAAATGATTCATAAGAATATCATCAAATTCCTCTTTAGAAATTCCAAATTCTTCAGACAATGGAATTGTAATGTCCTTTTCCCATTTAAAACTATGAAGAACCCTTAATTTCATCATTTCATATTTCTCTTCGCTATTCATATAAATCACCATATAAATGATTTTTTAAGATTAACTGCAATCACTTTATTCCTATTTTAATTAAAATAAAACTCCAGATGTTGCAATCCAGACAACTGCTGCAATTATTATTCCAATTGCAGTCTCTTTTCGACCATAACCTGGTCTTCTTCCTATTGCAAGACCAATACAGAAGAATGCAATGGTAAGAAGGATTTCAGAGCTTATAAAATGGTTTAATCCATGATTGAATAATAAAAACCATCCGATAATAGCCAGAACCAAGGTCAGCACATCTATTTCAGATATTATATAAGGTTCCATATGCTTTTTATAGCTTAATAAAAGACCTAAAATGGATCCTACAATAAAGACCAAAATATAAATCATAATATATAATTCTTCCATAATCCCACCTTGATGCTAAATTGGCTTATATAAGCAAATGAATGTTATGCAAATAACTAAAAATGTAATGACGAAAGCAATCTTTTCCAAATTCTCAGCCAAATGAGCATTCTTTTCACTGTTTTGGATTAATATGAATGGAACAAAGATAAGCCCAATTATGGCTAAAGGAAGCGCTAAAATACTTTGGAAGTAGGCAGCAAGTCCTGCCACTATAAAAATGCCTAAAGCGACCAATGAAGTAATTATTATCATTCCTTTTTCATCATTCATTTTAAAGCCTTCTCAATAATTTTTAATAAATACTTAAATAATTTTTTTTAACTTAATTTTAATTATTTTTTAACTAAATTATAATCATGATAATTGAACCAACTGTACATATGATTGCAATGGATATTTGAGCCATTACTGAATGGTTCGGATTTAACATAGGGGTTGTAGCATTTATAAAACCGGTAATTATACAGATTACGATCATTCCAATCAAGTATCCGACTGCAGAAATTGGTCCAAAGAATACAGTTAGGAAAATCCATAAAAGAATATACCAAGCGATTGACTCTGAAAACATTATGTATCCTCTAAGCATACCAAAGTGTTCAGTTTCATATCCTGTGATAATCTCTTTTGCTTTTGTAATGGCAAAAGGAGAATATGGGGATTTGGTAACTATCAATGTGAAGAACATGATTGCTGCAAGAGGCAATTTCAATACTAAAGGACCATTTACAGCTTGATAATCTATAATTCCACTAATATCCATAGTGCCTGTTAAAAGGAAGATTATTGCGATTACAGCAAATAAAGGCAATTCACCAGCTGCTGAGAAAACAGCCCTTACACAACTTACCTTACCATATGGGGAACCTGAAGAGGATCCTGCATTATGCTCTACAATCTTATGGATTGCATAAATACCGAATAATATCATTAAGGAACCCTTAGCCACTGGACCAACAATAACACCAGTAACCCAAATTCCAGCTAAAATAACTGTAATGCCCACATAAAAAGGCATAGCAGCGGTTTTTGGAAATGAGGTTTCCTTAAAGAAAAATTTCAAAGAATGTAATAGATATTGTATTATAGGAGGTCCCGGCCTTAATTGGACTCTTGCCATGACCTTTCTGTGGAAACCTAACAGAAGACTACCTGCAAGGAAAGCAATTATTACATTGATTAAAATTTGAGCCATTAAATTCATAATATCCTCAAAGAGATCTTATTAATAACCAGTGAATGGTTCCTCTCTTCTTTCCTCCTCTTCTTCTTTTATAGGTTTAGACATTGTAATCAGTCCAAATGAAAGCACTAAAAATGGTATACAAACAATAGCTATTGCATAAACTATCCAATCCGCTGGATTGAATACCAAAGCATAAAGGATAGCCAATACTGACACAATTAGGATAATATAGCTAGCTATTTTCATTTTATTCATTTTATCGACCTTCTATTTAATAGATAATAAATATGATTTACTTTTTTTAATAATTTTTAATTACAATATGGTTAATAAGATTTCAACAAATCTTACAATTATAAACAATGAACTTAAGTGAATAATCAAGATAAATGGAGATCCAGGAGTTCTGAACATTTCCGCCTTGCTTGCAAAGAATGGTGCTATTCCGCTTTCGCCACATACTCCAATCAACATTACAAGGGCACCAAATATCATCATTGGGCTGGCAGGAATTGTTGCCAATTCAAATAAGCTTAAAGTACCGGTAGCGGCCAAAATCATAGCTGCTCCACCAAACAATGGCAAACCGCACATCATGGCAATCAAGCCATATTGATAGGCTGAATTCAAAACCTCCACCTGTTTAACGGCAGAAACAATACCGATGTTAACAATACCGATTAAAGCCATGAATAGGGTAAAGTTAAATAAGTCTCCAGTTATCATCGCTCCTGCAGTAGCCAAACCGCAAATAATAGCCAAGAACCTTCTATGCTTAAACTCCTTAAGGCCAACTGCAACCTTATTCTCATCAAGAGAACCAAACATTGCTTCAACTTGAGTTTCAGTTCGGCTCATTGCTATCAATGCTGTAAATACAAGTATAGTTACAAACAGGAAAATGTGGAGAGGGTTTAAATAAAGAACAATATCTCCTAAAGGAATTGTTCCCATCAAGTTTCCGCCAATATTTTCTATAAGCATTTAATAGTCTCCTTTTTTGATTTGCTTAAATCTTAAATTCATTTGATACGAATTGATAAATATAAACTATAATTTTTTATTTCAAATCTCTAATTTGAATTACTTAATCATTTTCTTCCGTATTCCTCTCTCATCATGATTCCAATCAATCCAATCTTGGAAGCAACTTTCAAGAGCAATCCTAAAGCAGCAAGGAATAAACTGAGCAACCAATATTGAGGCAATAAGAAGAACAACAAGAAACCAATTATCCATAGACACCAGGACATTCCAGATATTGCTCCAACACCATCAAGAACAACAATAGGCAATCCTCTTACCTTTCTGCTCAATACATAAATTACAATACCTCCACCAGCTACTGCACCACCAGTAAATCCTGATAGGAATACGCCATATCCTATTAGCAATAATGCAATGAAGTTAGGGGCGGTTGTCATGATTTCCATATCAATATCCAAAGGCAAAGGTGCAAATGAGGTATCTTTGTCCGCTTTTCTCATTTCACGAGATATTAGAATCTCAGATATCGCCATTATCTCTGCCAATTCCACTACCAAACCAGGAAGAATCAAAGCTTCAGACAAATCTGTTCCTACCGCTGCCACAACAATAAGCATGGCCAAACCTACAATATCGGTTAAGATAAGAACCTGAATATCCCTTTTCTCCATTGCAATTCCAATCAATCCAATGAAAGCCACAATCAAACCGCCATATAATGCTGTGGCATACATTGAGCTATAGAAAGCAGGAACAAATTGAGGAACTATGCTAGCGACCATTTTAATCACCTAAACTCCTTTTTAGCTTGCTTTTCGCGAGCTTTACGATTGCTCATCTCAACTTCACTGGCTATTCTGTCAGAACTTGCAATGGCCCTTTTCACATCTTCCTTAATATCCCCACTACCTTTCTCTTCCTTCCTATCCATTGTAAAGTTAATGGCTAGCCATGATGCAATGATGAATGCCATCATAAGAATGGAAGACTCCAGAATTGTATCAAAACCTCTTGTATAGTAAAGGATCTCATCTATGATACCACCTGGAGATGCACATATGCTTGTACCAAAGTAAGGGGAAACACCTTTCAGTATATCAGCTATTGGAGTCATATATGAATTTATCCAGCCTATGCTTTCAGAATTTTCAGGATATTGGGCTTCTGTAACACCAGGACTTTCTAAAATCTCTCCACCTCTATCATATGGTGCAATGGCAAGGCCTCCATCCATTTGACTTTGAGGAGCCGGACGAGTGTAGATTTGATCTGAATTCAACCCTACAGGAATTAAAAATCCGGCAATCAAGAGCAAACCTAAAATTAGAGCAAACAATCTAGGAATGTTCTTTGGATCAGCCAATTTATTCCATAATTTAGCTATTTTAGGCATTTTTAGATTCCTCCCAGCATTAAATGAAAATGATTTAAATCATCTGATAAATAAAACTGACTTTCAGTTTTCAATAAATCAATAAACATTATACATCAGCCCCTATCTCTTCCAAACGAGCGATAGCCCTAAACAAGATTAAAGTTACAATAATTGTTGTTGCAATTAATGTTAAAAGGGCCAATGTTGAATTATAAGTAAGTAAAATCAATGAAACTCCCACTGATGCCACTTCAGTATTGATTGTTCTTATTACTGGGTCCTTTACTCCAGGACCCCATACTGTAGCAAGGCTTCCAAAAATGGCAAGTGCCAATCCCACATAAACCCAAAGAGCAAGATTAAACATTATTTACCACCTTCAGAGTTTCTTTCTTTGTTTTCATTACTTTGAATCATTTTATCAAGAGTTGAAAAATCTTCCAGCTTTGACCTGCGGACTTCATTGATTTTAATCAAAGCAAGTAAAAATACAATAATTGACAATGGATCAAGAACAGCTGTTAAGAAAGCCACATCCAAATATTTGAAGCTGACAATAGCCAAGACTAAACCGGCTTCCAAAACTGAAACCATAATCACCTTATCCAATGGTTTCTTCAGAAGGACAACTCCAATAGCACCTATTATCATCAAAGCAATTGATATTGTTGTCAAATCAATAAATTCTAACATTTAAATCCCATTTCTATTGTTTGCTTCATTTCAGACAGTAATTTTAATCCATTATTTTCGATAAAAATAAAATTAATTAATTTTCCTTATGCTCTTCCATATCTTTATCATAGGTAATTTCATCTTCCAAATCCTTTAAGCTATAGGCAATTGCATTTGCCCCAATTGTTGAAGAGATAAAGAAAGCTGCAGCTAATACAAGACCAAATGGAGTTTTAATATACAATGCAATCAATGCAGAAACACAGAATCCTATTACATTTATGTAAAGTAATTTTTCTGCCCTATCTTTGGTTATTACAGCTCTTAAAGCCATTAAAATTGCAATAACTCCAATAATTTCAATAAACATGATCTAACCTTGTATTTTTTATTATTTCTTAATTTTAATTCAATTCACAATTTAATTTAAATTTATTTTAAAATTCACAATTTAATTTAAATCTAATAATTTAATTTTTTATTCACATTCTAATTATTCATATTTAGTATATCTGCCAAAGGATTTTGCAATCTTTCCAATTAATCTGGAACTTGTTGGATGATGAATTCCCTGAATAGTGAATATTGCAATTACCATACCGCAAATAAACATCTCTGGAGTGATTCCTATAAATGAAAAGATAAATATCAATAAGGTCATGGTCAATGCTCCTGTAGTTCCGGCATATCCTGGATCTGCACATAGCCTATTTCCAATGTAGACAAGCAATGCAGCAATCAATCCCCCTTGGATTCCAAGAATATAGAATCCGATTGATGCCATCAATGTTCCTGCTGAAGCGTCTGGGGAACATAAGATGTTTCCTTGGAAGAATCCGCCTGCCAAATCTCCCTTTCTTGCTTTAATGGAATATCCTACAGTTTCCGCTCCCTTTACACCTGGAGCTTCAGGAAGACCTAAGAATGTATCCACAATTACAAAATTAAGCCAAGAGATAACAGTCGCTAAAATTAAGCCAATTATTAAATCCATTATTCACTGCCCCCTTCAAGCTTTGGAGGATTTGGGAAAATATAATCGAACAGATATTTTACAAACAATGCAGCAAAAACGCCTACAATAATTGCAATCAACAGTCCATCATAAATCCAAAATATATTCAATGAATAAAAAATAGCTAAAATTCCTATAGCGAATATAGGAGTAGGAAATAGTGCACTTTTAGTCCAAGAAAATCTGATTGGCTTTTCTGGAAGAAGAGGCAATCTCAAAACTAGGCTTAAGACAATTGCAACTAAGATAGCCACTATATAATTCACCAATAACTGAAATCCATTAGCACCCATACTAATCATAATTATAAATATGTTATAATATAATATATATCTTTTATTACTTGTTGCCAAGCCGAAAAAGTGGCACGAATTTTTGATTATTTTAAAAATTAGAAAAATATAATTGAGTTAATACAAAATAAAGAAAAATTATTACATTTTAATGAAAATAAGCAATTTTAAGAGGGATAAATTTAGGTATACCTAAAAATTAGAAAATATCTCCATAATCCCATTATTCCGAAATCCAAAATCCAAAACCCAAAACCCATAAATTAACATAATATTAAAATAGTATTAAAATATAAATTTATACTAATATAGATATAAAATTTTTAAATCATAATCATTATGAATATAAAATTTGCAATCGGAAAAATTTAAAACTGAAAAAATTTAAAAACAGAAATTATTCTAAATTTAAAATAACAAAGGACTGGATATAATGGAAAATAAGGAAATTGTAGTAACAGGAGGATGCGGATTTATTGGATCACATATTGTAGACGAATTGATAGAAAACAATAAGGTCACAATCATAGACAATCTCTCCTCTGGAAAAATCGGCAACTTGAAAAATCCGAATCATGAAAACCTGACATTGATTGAAGAAGACCTTTTAGATGCTGATTTGGAAGAAATCCTAAAGGGAAAGGACTATGTATTTCACCTTGCAGCCAAGGTAAGTGTACCTGGAAGTGTAGCAGAGCCTTTAGACTACAATCAGACCAATATCGACGCTACAGTAAAACTATTGGTTGCATGCAAGAACAATGACATTAAAAAGATAGTCTTCTCCTCATCATCTGCAGTTTATGGAGAAAACCCAAATATGCCTTTAAAAGAGACTGAATTGGTTATGCCTTGCTCTCCTTATGCAGCCCAAAAGGCAAGCGGAGAATTATATTTAAAGTCTTTTTACGAAAGTTATGGATTAAATTATGTTGCATTAAGATACTTCAATGTTTTCGGTCCTAAACAAGATGAGAATTCACCTTATGCAGCAGTCATCCCAAAATTCATCTCTGCAATCCTAAAAGGGGAAAGTCCAGTTATTTATGGTGATGGAGAGCAAAGCAGAGACTTCATATTTGTTAAAGAAATAGCAAATGCAAACATTGCTGCTGCAGAATCCGATTACAATGGAATAGTGAATGTTGCATTAGGCAAATCCATGACCATAAATCATTTATTTGAGGTTGTAAGCGATGTTCTTGAATCAGATATTGAAGTAAAATATCTCGATGAACGTCCAGGAGACATCAAACACTCATTGGCGGACATTTCAAATCTTGAAAAGATTAGTTTCCGCCCAGAAGAGGACATGTTTGAAGAGCATTTAAGGGAAACTGTAAGATGGTTTAGAAAGGAAATGGAAAACAGATAGATCAAGATTTAAAAATCAATAATTCAGACTAACGAAGTGGGAAGATGAAGATAGAAGTTTTAGACACCACATTAAGGGATGGGGAGCAGACCCCAGGAATCTCTTTAAATGCAGTGAAAAAGTTAAGAATAGCTACCAAATTGGATGAAATAGGAGTCAACTCCATTGAAGCAGGCTCAGCCATTACCTCTGAAGGTGAAAGGAAAGCTATTAAACTAATTACATCCCAAGGATTAAATGCTGAGATTGTAAGTTTTTCAAGAACCCTCATCAAGGATGTGGATTACTGCTTGGAATGTGATGTGGATGCAGTGAACATTGTTGTCCCCACTTCTGATTTGCATTTGCAATATAAGTTGAAAAAATCCCAAAGTGAAATGTTGGAAGATGCCGTGAAGGTAGTGGAATACGCTAAAGACCATGGCCTTCAAGTTGAGCTTGCCGCTGAAGACTCAACAAGAACCGATGTGGAATACTTGAGAAAAATATTCAAGGCAACAATTGATGCAGGAGCAGACAGAATCTGCCCATGCGATACCTTAGGAGTTTTAACACCTTTAAAGTCATTTTATTTCCATAAGAAATTCACAGATTTGGGAGTTCCTCTAAGTGCACATTGCCATAATGACTTTGGCCTTGCTGTGGCCAATACATTATCTGCGATTGATGGAGGGGCAAGCAGATTCCATGGAACAATAAATGGTCTCGGAGAGCGTGCAGGAAATGCTGCCATTGAAGAGGTTGTAGTCTCTTTAAGCACATTGTACAAAATCAATGAAGATGAGGATGAAAGCAAATACACAACAGACATTAAAATCAATCAGCTTTACAGCACTTCAAAATTAGTTTCAAGATTAAGCAATGCTTATTTAGCTCCAAACAAGCCTATCGTTGGTGAAAACGCATTTGCACATGAATCTGGAATCCATGCAGATGGAGTCTTGAAAAACAGCGCCACTTATGAGCCGATCATGCCTGAACTTGTAGGCCACAGACGTAAATTCATAATAGGCAAGCATGTCGGAACAAAAGGTTTGGACGAAAGGCTAAAGGAATTGGGCCTTGAAGTAAACAAGGACCAATTGAACGAGATCTTCAACAAAGTGAAGGACCTTGGAGACAAAGGAAAAACCGTTACAGACACCGATTTAGAAGCTATTGCAGAACATGTCCTGAACATTGAACAGGAAAAGAAAATCAATCTTGATGAGCTTACAATCGTTTCAGGAAATAAGATTAGGCCAACAGCATCAATAAAAATGAATATTGAGGATAAAGAAGTTATTGAAGCAGATGTCGGTATTGGTCCAGTGGATGCAGCAATCAATGCAGTTAATAAGGGAATCAAAAGCTTTGCAGACATCAAGCTTGAAGAATACCACGTAGATGCAGTTACCGGAGGTACAGACGCATTGATTGAAGTAATTGTTAAGCTTAGTTCAGGAGACAAGATCATATCTGCAAGGGCAACTGAACCGGATATCATCAATGCAAGTGTTGAAGCATATATTGATGGTGTGAATAGACTCCTTGAAGACAACCATCTTTCTTTAAATAAAAAGCAAAACAAGAAAAGATAAGAAACTATTTTTAATTTTTATATAATTTCAATACTAAAGAGAGATAAAATGAAGGAATACAATAAAGAGTTGGCTGATTTGGATAATGTTGAAATATTAGGATTTACTGGAGAGATAGAAAGCATCCCTAAAACATTAAAACAAATAGACATGATAAAAGATGGTTGTTGTGATGTCGGAATCATTCAACTTATGGATGCTGATGCTATTGCAGGTAAGGAACACCTTCAACATGGAATTGTCCATGCAATGAATGCATTCAAAAGAGGGGACAATTTAGCTAAGGATTTAGGTATTGAAATATTAATCAGAACATCTGCCCAAAGACAAATTTCAAAGGCTTTTAGGATTCTTGGCCTTAAGGAAGGTAAGATGAATATAGCGGTTGTAATGATTGATTGTCCAGATTACTTTGTTGATGAATTATCTGATATCTTTGTTAGGAATGATGCTGTTTTAGATGCTGACGAATCAATATTAAGAGACTTATATAATATTCCTGAAAAAGAATTGAAGAACATGCATATAAGCGATGTGTTAATTGATAAGACAACTAAATTAATTGTAGACCAATAAGCACATAATTAAAATCATTGCTTATCAAACTTTTTTAAGATACGGATCATTTCATCCAAATTGTCATCGCTTAAACAGGAAATGTCTAAATTTTTAATTTCCAATGCCACAGCCTTTTCCCTTAATCTATTATAATTCGGACACTTGGTAATCATTCCATGCCTATCTAAAACAAATTCTTGCCTTAATTTATAGGATAGGGATTTAGAATCTTCAGCTTCCATTATAACATTTATTCCCCTTTTATCTGTGTGGAATACATTGAAATTAGTTTTCTCTTCAATGCTTTCCTTAAGATATAGGCAGACATCAATAGTCTCTTTAAGGTTTTCTTCAGCAAAATCCAACTCATTATAGATTCCGCAAGCAGTAATGTTGCTCGCCTTATTTGTTTTTAAAAGAAGATTTGATTTGTCAAATAAGCTATTATCATTGGTTGTAATGAATCCTCCATCTTCAACATTGACTATTTTTGGAGAACCTGTAGATCCTATGATTATATCAGAGTATTTTCCATTGGCCAATTTGCCTTCTGAATCCCCAATAGCTCCAGATGCATCTTCAACTAAAAGAATATTGTCCTTATGAAGCAATTTGCCAATTTCTTCGATATCCTGTTCTGCAGTATAAGCGGCAAAACTAGTTAGGAATAAAGCGGACCTCTTATTTTCATCATCCAAATCTATGATGCCCTCATCAGAAGATTGGCTAATGGATTGATCAAGGCCATCAATATCAATCAAACCATGATCCGTCTTTACAGTGATTATGTCCTTATTCAAAAATTTTGCCATTTGCTTAAAGCCATTCCAAGCCCCTTGGTCTGGAATTAAGATTGCACCATCAATAGAATTCATAACAGATAAGATAGCTGCATTTCCACTGCCAAGCAATTTGGCATAATGGTGGCCTGTTGCATTAGCCAACTTTTCCTCAGCCAATTGGTGATAATCCTGATTGTCTTCACCAATTGCCACCTTAGACATGGCCAATTGAGTCTCTTTTGATGGTTTTTTAAATTTAAGATTCATACTCTTACCTTAATGATTTCGTTCATTTCAAATCTGTGGACAAATTAAGATTCATATTCTTACCTAAATGATTTCGTTCATTGCAAATCTGGGGACTTTTTAAAGAAATTGTCCAATGTGGTTTGTTTAGAATGCAGGAGTTCATTCAATAAATTACTTTGCCTTACATATTTGCTGATTGGAATCCTTAATTTGGTTCCACAATAAACAAGGGAATCCTTTAAGGATTCAAACTCCTTATAATCTCCATTCATTGCATATTTAATATTTTCCCTAACATTAAATACTCCAAGTGGAACATACCCTGAATAAGCTTCCCTAAGAATAATGACACCAGATTGAAGCTTTAGTTTGGACAATTTATCGAGGACTGCCATTTTAGCAGTGTAATAGCATCCGCCTACACAGGAATACTCCCGTTTATCAGTGTTGGTTTCATAATCGGAAAATATCATTTCCTCCTTTCCCATAATTTTAATGAATGCTTCAAACCATTCATATTGCCATTCAGTAGGTGTTAATATGATTGCATAATAATTATTCAAGCTTGAAAATTCATAGACCCTATAGGAATCCATTATGTTATAATGCCTAACTTCCTTTAGGAGATTATCTGCAATTGTGCTGTCACATGCAGTGATTGACCATCTTGTCGGAACCAATCTTCGATTCTTTTTTAGACCGAAAGCACCTACAGAGAAAGCCTTTTGCATAGCGGAAAATGGAACATCCTTATTGTGAAGGTTCATTACAGCTTCACGGGCTTTCAAATCAGTATCATAAAAGCTCTTTTCAAGCTGCCTATCCCATTTAACTGCATCAATATCAAATTTTTCAATTAATGCACTTGGGCCATGAGGGGTACTCTCTTCACTAAACATTGCCCCAGAGGGTTTAGATCCGAAAGTGGCTTCACTGTCAATGGATTTTGATGCAAGTGAAATGTCCTGAAGCTTTTCAACAAATGGATTCTCCAAATCCTTAATGTCAATCAGCTGCTTTCCGCGAACTAGATTTAACCTGTATCCAATGATATCCTCTTGGGTTTTATTTTCACCTATCCATGATTCCGGTGAGTCCATAATGTATGTATCACCAGTTTGACTTACCATCATAGGTCCGGCATACACTTTAGGATAACTCCAGCGACCTATAAAAACAGATGGCGGTGTGCTTCCATCCAAATCCCTTCCAACATCAACTGACTTCATTTGGATCTTTTCAGTCAATTTGGCCAAATAAGCATTTTTAGTAGTTTTAGATGTTCTCATAATAAAACCTATAAATTAAAGAATTAATAAATCCATTCCTAATGAAATCTAAACAGTGCAAATAATGAAAAAAATGGTGATTTTAAAAATTAAGTAAATTATTAGTGATTTATAATGTATGAAAAAAATAGTTAAAATTAGTTTAAGTAAACTAATTTAACTTAAATTAACAGAATTCGATAGTGCTAGGTGGCTTATCACTAATGGATAAAGCAACATGGGTAACTTCAGAAACTTCAGAAGTGATTCTTCTGGAAATGGTCCTGATTACATCCCAAGGCATTTCAGGAACGGTGGCAGTCATTGCATCAATAGAACTGATCAATCTTATGACAACAAGATAACCGAAGTCCCTTTCATCACCTTTTACACCAGTAACTTTAGTGTCGGTAAGCACAGCGAAATATTGCCATAGCTCCTTATCCAAGCCAGCTTTTTCCACTTCTTCCCTTACAATAGCATCAGCAGCTCTACAAACAGCCAAATTCTCTCTTGTTAAGGCTCCAACAACTCTTACACCAAGACCAGGACCTGGGAAAGGTTGTCTTTGCACAATGCTATCTGGAAGGCCTAACTCTGTACCGACTTCCCTTACTTCATCCTTATATAAATCTCTAACCGGTTCAACTACCTTTAAAACCATACCACTTGGCAATGCCATATTGTGGTGGGTCTTGATTTCACCTTCGGTTTCAATCCAATCAGGAGCGATGGTGCCTTGAACCAAGTATTTGGCATCAACTGCTTGCGCTTCCCTTTCGAACACTTCAATGAAGACTCTTCCAATGATTTTCCTTTTCTCTTCAGGATCGTCCACCCCTTCAAGTTCAGATAAAAATTCATCAGATGCATCAACATATTTGAAGTTCAATCTTTCTTCGAAAACACTGCAGACCTGTTCTGCCTCTCCTTCCCTGAGCAATCCATGGTTAACAAAGATTGCAGTCAAATTGTCACCGATAGCCTCTTGGGTAAGAACGGAACAGACAGAGCTGTCAACACCACCAGATAATGCTATGATAGTCTTTTCATCACCGATTTCCTCTTTGATTTTACGGGTAGCATCTTCAATAAATTCTTTTGGGCTTAACATAAAAATACCTTAAAACAATTCAATATTTGAGAATATTGTTATTTTATTCAAAATCTTCTAAAAAAACATTACTTAAGAAAAATGCATCTATTCGAAATCTTCGATAAATTCCATAATGATAGCTTCTAAACCTTCGTCTTTGCCATCCATTACAGCATCCATCATGTCTTCATATTTGACATATTTTTCAATTTTAATAGCTTTTTCACCAACACCGGTGATTCTGAAATCTTGTTCACCATCACCGATAGGAATGCTGATGTTTTTGAATTTTAAATTAGCTTTATTGTCAAGTGCTTTCTTTTTAAAGTCATCTACATTATCAAACATTTTATCAACCCTTTTTTAAATAAATAAAATCAATAAAAAAATAAACATAACCTAAATCTTTGTTTTTAAATTCTCTATTTCAATCAATTATTTACCCTTTTTCATAATTTCAGAATTAAAGAAATAATCCTATTCCCCATTGAATTTTTGACAAATCTCATAAAAATTCCTAAAGATGTATTCGCCTTTAGGAGTATGATGAACCTCTGGATGGAATTGGATCCCATAAATCTCTTTTTCCTTATGTTTCATGGCTTCAATATCACAAAGAGAAGAGCTGGCAATTATATCAAAATCATCAGGAAGAGTATGGACTTCATCTTTATGAGAGCTCCAAACATCAAGAGGAGATTCAAGACCCTTGAAAAGATTGCTTGTATCCAAAAGATTTATTTTTACTTGAGCATAACTTTCAGTATCTGAAGTGGAAACTTCACCGCCAAAGGTTTTAGCTATTAATTGATGGCCTAAACATATGCCAAGAATAGGAATATTAAAGTGTCTAATGTACTCTGCAGCATTACCCACTCCATCAATGGAAGGACCTCCACCTAAAATCAAACCAATTGGTTCTTTTGATTCGATTTCTTCTATAGATAACTCGTTGCTAACCAGTTCGGAAGGAATCTTAAGATATTGCAAACTCCTTTGAATCCTATGGTTGTATTGGCCTTTATTGTTAATAACTAAAATTGTCATAAAATCTCTCAAAATTATTTATCAGAATAAATTCACCCTTATAATATTATAATAAAAATTATTAATTATTTTATATAATACTATAATAATTTAATATATATTTAATATAATATATAAATTTACTACATTTGAGAATAAAAATCATAGACATGGAAAATTTTTCAATCAAATAAGTTTAAATACTTTCGATATTAAATTAAATATTATGAGAATCGATGAATTAATCACTTATATAATAATTATTATAGTAGTGGCAGTCTTAATCAAATTATTTGCATGGCTATTACCTATTCTCGTTATTTTAGCAATAGCTTATGTGATATATCTTTTTATAAATGAAGGAGAATATGAATTTTAACTGATTGGAAGTTTCATTTATTATTCTCTTTTTCTGTTTAGTCATTTAAATGACTAATCTTTTCTTTTTTTTAAACATTCCATTTTTTCAATTTTAAGACACTCTTTTTATATTTCATTAAAATGGCTGAAATTAAATCAATAAGCTTAATAATAAACAAAATAAAAAATTATATTAATCATTGAATATTCCCAATTGGAAATTCTACTTTAAAAAAAAGCTTAGATGGGTGGAAAAATGAATAAAAAAACATCCAAGTATTTTTATATTTTACTAATTTTTTTAATAATCATAAATATCAATGCAATATCTGCAAGTGAAATAGATCAGGGCACAGATGCTATTTCAGAACAGGCATTGGCTGATGATGCGGGAATAGATGAAGTCTCCAGCGCAGATGACATTGATGGCATCAATTTAGAAATTGATGAAATCAGCGAGAACAATGCAATTCATGCATCAGATAGCGAGAGCATTCTGCAAAACATTGAAACTGTTGAATCCACATCTGCAACTGCTGAAACTGTTGAATCCACATCTGCAGCAGCTGAAACTGACCATCCTGAAAAAAACAAACCATTGAAAAAAACATATCTATATTCTACAAATTATGCTATAAAGTCTGAATATTTCAAAGTCCAACTTAAAGACGAATCCAAAAAGGTCATTCCCAATAAGAAAATTGTACTCACAATAAATGGAAAAAATCTTTCTGCAATAACAAATAGTGATGGAATAGCTAGATTCAAAATTAATGAGGCGGGAAAATCATACAGGGTCAATATAAAATTTAATGGTAGCGATGAGTATAGGGCTTCAAATAAAACATTTATCCTAAGAGTTATTGAAAATCCCATTTATACTAAATTAAGCATTGCAGAGCATGGAATCATAATGAATAAAACCTTGCACATTTATTTGAAGACTAAAGATGGCAAGGCACTCTCCAATCAAAACATTAGCATTACCATTAATGGAGGAACTTATTATAGAACCACAGACAGCAATGGTTTGGCAATGTTAAAATTGAATAAGAAGGCAGGATTATACACTGTAAGCATCAAATATCCTGGAAAAGGAAGGCATATAGCTTCCACCAAAACATCAAAAATAAATGTATTATACTGCAAGACCCTTGGAAAAACAAGCTATGGAAGAGTAGAATTTTTAGGCGTGATTGGAAATCGCAGCTCCAAAGTTAGAATCGCCTATGTTGTGGGACTACACTATCTGGAACATCAAATCCATGAATCAGTTTATGATTTGATGAAGAACAAAGTGAACATGAAATATAAGTACTATATCTATAGGATAGTCTTAACCAAAAAATCCGGCGATTACTCAACAATTAGAATGAGAGGCCAAAAGCTTGCAAAAAAATATATTGTCCCTCATGCCAAAAAACAGAAATACAGTCTTGTAATTGACATTCACTCAACAACTGGAGTGAGCTATGCAAAGACTTACTTCATACATGTTCCAAAAAATAAGCATAAGCCTTCAATGAAATTGGCTAAGAAAACCATTAAAACAATTCAATCAATTGAATCAAACTCTAAAATGGTATATTGGTCTCCACAATCTCAAACTAGTCCTCCTTATATACATCTACCCCTTATAGAGGCAGGAACCCCTACATTTGTATTTGAAACTTGGACCTATGAGAAAAAATCAAAAAGTGATAAACGGGCCAAAATATTAATAACTGCAGTTGACAAGATATTTGGTTAAAAACTGAATATCTTATTTCTTTTTTTGGCCAATATTAATAATTCGCATAAATACGAATAAAAGGAAAGTTAAAAAAATAATCCTCGAAGATTAAAAATAAAAAAAGAGAATGAAAAAGACTAAAAAAATAATCTTCAAATATTTAAAATATAAAAAAATATTTATAAAAGATTAAAATAGTTATAAGCGGACATGGCAGCTACTGCACCTTCACCGCAAGCAACAATCCACTGTTTTACACCGCCGGTTATATCCCCTGCTGAAAAAATTCCATCTATATTAGTGGCCTGTTTTTTATCAGCTATGATATAACCTTCTTCATCAAGGTCCACGCCTAATTCCTTAGCCAAATCATTGGAAGGATCATCACCAATTGCAATGAATACTGCATCTGTTTGATAGTCTTCCTTTACACCATCCCTTAAAAGAGTGACTGAATTCACTGAAAGGTCCCCTTTTATCTCTTCAATGGTTGAATTCCAAAGAACCTCAATCCCATTATCTTCCAATGCCTTCTGAAGGTGATGTTCACATCTTAACTCATTGCGCCTATGAACCAATTTAACATTGCATCCAAGATTTTTTAGGTATAATGCCTCTTGAGCCGCACTATTACCTCCACCAACCATAAGAATATCCCTTCCAATGAAAAACATGCCGTCACATGTAGCGCAATATGCAACACCACGACCTAAAAATTCCTTTTCCCCAGGGACATTTAAATGCCTATGACTTGCTCCAGTAGCCAATATGATGGTTTTGGTAAAAAATTCCTTAATGCCCTCATCATCAGAGCTCATTAATAAAGGAGAATTTTTAGTCATTATATGAAAACCTTCATCTGTCTTTTCTATTGAATCTATTACAGTGTTCTCCAATATTTCACAATAATTTTCACTTTGAGCCTTCATCTTTTGGATTAGTTCCATCCCTGCAATCAAATCAAAGCCAGGATAATTTTGCATCATAGGCACTTCCAAACCTAATCCCCCAGCCATTGCCTTATCTATCACTAAAGTCTTAGAGTTTTGCCTACCTGCATACATACCGGCAGTCAATCCAGCAGGTCCCGCTCCAATAATTATAATATCATAATTCTCCATTTTTACACCTGAATAATAAGAATCTATGTTAAATACTTATTCTTTATAATTTATATATTTTAATATTTATTCAACAAGACAAAAAAGAAAATGGATACTAAAAGGGATACTAGAAAAAAGGATACTGAAAATAAAAAAGTCAATGAAGCATGAAAAAGAATTGAGAAAAACAAAAAAGAAAAAAAAAGAAAAATGTTAAAAATTATCTTTTATTGGCTGGAATTACAAATAAAGCAAATAAAGATAATATTAACATTAAAATAGGATGACCAGTAGCTTTATTAGCTAAATCAATCTGATTTTTGCTGGAAAGATCTTCAGAAGATGCATTTTCTGCACCATCATCAAAGGATGCAGAACCTGAAGTTGCCATAGGAACATTTTCATTATTTCCATCAGCATCATCTAATTCAGTATCATCAAAATCATCATCATAATCCTCAGAAGAATCATCTAACTCTTCCTCAGAACCACCATCAGAATCATCAGAAGAATCATCTAAATCATC
>JAUNXF010000138.1 GCA_030539935.1 Methanobrevibacter sp. | reverse complement strand
ATGAACTGATGTTCACCTTATTTTATTTTTAAGCGGGTGATATGATGGATAGGGATATGTCTAAAATCATGGAAGAGTATGATGAATTGATTGATTTGGGCCTTTACGAGGATGCCTTGAAACTGATGGATGAGGCATTGGAAATAGACCCTGACAATGCTCAAGTTTTAAATGACCAAGCTGTTGTTTACACCAGATTGGATAGAAATGGAGAGGCTTTGGCCTCTTATAGAAAATCTTTGGAATTGGATGGGAATAATAAGGAAACATTCTCCAATATGGGATTCTTTTATCTGAAGCTGGAAAAATATGACAAGGCAATTGAAATGTTTGATAAGGCCTTGGAGATTGATGACACTTATGAAACGGCATTAAGCAATAAGGCAGCTACATTGCATCAGCTAGGACTTTTCAAGGAAGCCATTGACACTTATCGTAAGATTTTAGGAATCAATCCGGAGAATGTCAATGCTTTGATTAATCTTTCTGTAACTTGTTATACATTAAGGGAATATGATATTGCCTTAAGGTTTATTGAAAGGGCGTTGAGTATAGAGCCTTATAATAAGATAGCTATTGAGACAAGGAATGAAATAAGAAAGATGGTTTGATAATTTTTATTTGTCTCTTCCGTTCATTTTATCCTCCTAGTCTTCATATTCCCAACTGTAATGTCCCCATTCCTCATAGAACTCCTCTTCCAATTCATCTCTTCTCAGCCTTATGTCCTTCTTGCTTGTAAGCACATAGTTCAAGACTCCACTCTCAGCATGTTTTTTACATAATGGTTTGAGTCCAATGTATAGATGTAGTTCACCAATGGTATTCTCTTTTTTTGAAGTTCCCTCATTTGGGATACTCTTTCCTTTAATCTTTTCATGCTTTGGATTTTATTATCCCTTATTTCTGCGAATATGATGTTTTCAGTTCTTTCATCCAAACCTGCACTGTGAAGATAATTGAATAGATGGGATTTTTCCTCTAGGGTTCTCTTATTTCTTCTAACTGTTTTGACCACTTCATCTATTTCGGATATTTCGGTGATGTAATCCTGTCTTATCTTCCATTCAAGATCCATTTTCTTATTAAGGTCCAAATCAGTATTTTGCAGATATGATAAGAGTCGATCTATCCTTTCTCTTCTTTCCCTTTTTGCCCTTTCCAGCTTTTCATAGTATTCTCTTTCAGCTTTCTCCTTTTCTACTTCCCTTTTACTTTTAAGTTCTGTTCCGCAGTTTGGACAGAATTTATATAGTCTTGTTTCATATCCACATTTTGGACAAGCCATCGGTTCAGGCTTCTTGGTACCGCAATGAGGACAGAAGGCAAAGCTGTCTTGGGAGCTTATTCCACAATTGCTGCATCTCCATGCCATGATATCACCTAATCTAAATTAATTGATTTTATGTGCATCGTGATAAATAAATCTTATTTATTCCATTAGTTTTAATAAAACCTTTATAAGATTAAAAATATAATCAAGTATAACTTAAAATAGGGGGTATTGAATTGGTAAAGGAAAATCCGGCACAAAAGTTTCTAAGGGAAAGAAAAGAGAAAGAAGAAAAAAAGAAGTTGCGAGAAAGGCAGAGGAAAATAAGGGAAGCAAAGAAAAGAGCAGAAAGAGGAGCTATTTTAAACAAATCAAGGGATATGGTAAGAATTGATTATAGCAAACCAATGGATATGAATGGACCATTTCCTACTAATCCAGCAGTTTACAAATTGGTAAATATGAGAAATGAGGAAGTTTTTGTATCTAATTCTAAAAATTTATCTGATGGAGTAAAAAGGCATCTTAGTAATTTAAGAGGCCGTTGTCATGTTAATCCAGATTTGCAAGAGGATTATAATAATGGTGATAGATTTTATGTTGTCATTTTACGTGAGTACAGTTATTATGATAGGAAAGTAATTAATAAGGATACTCAAGAGTATATTGAATATGAAAATTCATATCGCAGAGGATATAATCGTTATATTGGTGGAGGATTTAATCCTTATGAGAATAATCCAAATCATGATCCTGGTCGTAGATTAGATAGAAGTCTTAGTAGTCCTTGACATTGTTTTAAAATTCAATCGATATTTAATATAATCCTATTGGTGGCTAATATGAGTCTAAATAAAAGCAATGAAGAACTAGATAAAGATAAAATAAGTATATTTCTAAATGAAATGGAAGTCAAAGAAAGAAATATGCTTTTAAAAGAAATAGGGGATATAGAAAGAGAAATTAAAAGAAATCACAGAAAGAAGATGTTGATAGATAAAAGAATAGATATTCTTAATAAACGAAGAATTAAACTAAGTAAAGAGCTTGAAGGGAGCGAATATGAAAAAGTTAGCATGTCCCAATATATACTAAATAATTTTAGTAGAGAAGAATTGATTAAAATATTAGATGATTTCTTACAATATAAAGACTATTTTGAAAACCCTCCCAAAGAAGCTTATGAAGTAGATGACTATGACTATAGTAGGTGTAAAAAAGCTTATGAAATTCAACACCTTTTATATAAATATGAAATTTATGATACTGAATATAGTATTGTTAAGTTACCGATTATGGAAAGAAAATATAAAAAGGAAGGATTGTCCAGAAGACTCACTCCTACCGAATTTTCTAGAGAGAAATTAACTTTGGATGAAATTTTAGCAATATTAACTTGGCTTCATAGAGAAGAACGTTGGTGTGGTGGAGCTTTTTCTAGAGCTATTGAAGACAAAACATTTTATAATCTTTTAAAAAGAATGGAAGAAATTAGGAATGAATTATAAAATTTTCTCTTTTTCTCCTTCCAATCCAATTT
>JAUNXF010000137.1 GCA_030539935.1 Methanobrevibacter sp. | reverse complement strand
TTTAAATAAAAATAATTAAATATAGATTTATGATTATATATTATTATATATAAATAAAACAGATGATTTTATAAAAAGAGACTGAAGAATGAATGATTTGATGATTTTAAAAAAAATTGTCAATGAACTATTTTTACTAACTAGAAACTGGGGATTATATTGATAGAAGAAATATTAAAACAGTACTCCACTCAAAAAGAAGGGCTAAGCAGTGCTGAGGCCAGTGTTCGAATAGAAAAGCATGGGCTTAATAAACTTCAAGAGAAAAAGAAGGACAGCCCTTTAAAACTATTTTTATCCCAATTTTTAGACGTTTTAATATTCATGCTTATAATTGCCGCCATAGCAAGCTATATGATTGGAAATCATTTGGATGCCATTGTAATATTGGTGGTTGTCATTATCAACTCAATAATCGGATTTATCCAGGAGTACCGTGCAGAAAATGCTATGGAAAAACTTAAAAGTCTGGTAACTACTGTAGCTCACGTCAGAAGAGACGGAACCATTAAAAGAATTCCTGGTGAAAACCTTGCTGTCGGAGATATTGTAATCCTCGAAGAGGGAGACAAGGTTCCTGCAGATCTAATATTAATAGAGGATTATGACTTAATGGCAGATGAATCCTCATTAACTGGAGAATCAAATTTAGTTAAAAAGGATACTGATTTTGAAAATATCGAAGATTTTTCAACTAAAATCAAGGATATTCAAAAATATTCAAAAGAGGAAAATGTGCAAGCTAAACTCTTGACCATGAATTCCAATGTAATCTTTGGAAAGGGAACTGGAGTTGTAATAGCTACAGGAATGGACACTGCCATCGGAAAAATCGCCACTATGATTCAAGAGGATGAGGAAGAAACTCCATTGACAATCAAAGTGGGAAAATTAGGTAAAAAAATAGGAATCATATCAATAGCCGTTTGTATATTTGTGTTCCTTATAGACTTTATCCAAGCAACAGATCTTCTTGAAAGCTTTATGACAGCTGTTTCACTGGCTGTTGCAGCAATTCCAGAAGGACTTCCTGCAGTACTCACATTAACCTTGGCATTAGGAATGCAAAAAATGGCAAAATCCAATGCAATCGTTAAAAAACTATCTTCCGTAGAAACATTAGGGTCATGCACTTACATCTGTACAGATAAGACAGGCACATTGACTGAAAACAAGATGAGTGTAAGAACCACCCTTTTAACAAATGAGGAATATTCTGCATTGATTGCAGGGCTTTGTAACGGTGTAAGATACGAAGATGATGAATTGATAGGAAATCCCACTGATTTGGCATCATATTACTTTGCACTGGACCATGATTTTGAGAATCTCATTAAAGAGAGAAACTTGAAAAAGGAATATGAAATACCTTTTGACAGCAATAGAAAAAGAATGACTGTAATCTATAGTGAAAGGGATGAAAATGCCTCCGCCGCTGCTGAAGGATTAAATGACAGCATAAATTATTACATTCTAACAAAAGGGGCTCCAGAATTAATTTTGGACATGTGTGAAAAGATAGATTTCTATGGCCATGAAAACCATTTTGACAATTACACAAAAGGAGACATTATTTCTGAAATCGATAGAATGACAAAATCCTCATTAAGGGTCATAGCTCTCGCTTACAAGAAAATAAGCAGGGAAGAATATGAAAATATTCTGGATTTGGACAATAAGGAATTTGAAAATGCAGATTTAGAAATGCATAAAACATATTCCCACAATAAGCATCATGGAGAATCCTTTGAAAAGGATTTGATCTTTACTGGACTCCTTGGAATAATGGACCCTCCAAGAGCTGAAGCAATTGAAGCAATAGCAGATTGTCAAAAAGCGGGAATAAACGTGGTTATGATTACAGGAGACCATAAGGATACTGCAACTGCAATAGCTAAAGAAATAGGCATTCTTAGTGCAAATAAAGATTATGGTAATGATGCAAACAGTAATCACAAGGAAATCCTAACTGGCCAGGAATTGGAAGATTTGAGTGACGAAGAATACAGCAAAATAGCAAAGGACATAAAGGTTTATGCTAGAGTGTATCCTGAACAAAAGAGAAAGATCATTGAAGTCCTGCAGAATCATGGAGAGATTGTATCAATGACCGGTGATGGAGTGAATGATGCTCCTGCACTTAAAAAAGCTTCCATTGGAGTTGCAATGGGTAGCGGCACAGATGTGACAAAAGAGTCTGCAGACATGATCATAAGGGATGATAACTTTGCCACAATCGTCTCCTCAATAAAGGAGGGCAGAACAATTTATGACAACATTAAAAGGTTCCTAAAATTCCAATTGTCAACAAACATCGGAGCAATATTAACTATCACTATAGGTTCTTTGCTTCCAATACCAACTCCATTCACCCCAATTCAACTATTGTGGATCAACATCATAATGGACGGCCCACCTGCACAATCCTTAGGTTTGGAAGGCCCAGAAAAAGATATCATGAGGAGGCCTCCTGAAAAAGGGGAATTGATAAGTAAAAAAACCCTAATTAAAATTACAGTTTCAGGACTTGTCATGACAATAGGCACTTTAGGATTATTCTACTGGGAATTAATGAATGGTGGAGCTAATGTAAAGACTAAGGCAATCACTGTTGCATTTACCGTATTTGTATTATATCAATTATTTAATGCATTGAATTACAGGTCCAGCTCCCACATTAAAAACGCAATGCTTTGGATATCCCTTATAGGATCATTCATTTTACAGGTCCTTGTAATCTATGTCCCATTTTTACAAACAATTTTCAAGACATGTTCAATTGGACTGTTTGATTGGATTTTAATCATTATTGTCTCAGGATTAATCCTAGTCACTGATAAAATTACTAATAAAATTGTGGACGGACATATCAGCTTA
>JAUNXF010000136.1 GCA_030539935.1 Methanobrevibacter sp. | reverse complement strand
GGTGTCTAAAAAGTGGATATCAAATAGATGGTGTCTAAATAGTGGGCGTCTAAATGGATGATGTCAAAAGATGATGTATGAATAGCTGATGACTGAATGATTAATTTATATAAATTCAATCTCTATAAATGGTGATTTAATGGCTTATGATCAATTAGTAACTAGCGAAAAGGGAGAAAAACTTTTCCTCTTGGGTAATGAGGCTGCTGTGAGGGGAGCTATTGAAGCTGGCGTATCCGTTGCAGCCACCTATCCTGGAACTCCTTCTTCTGAAATAGGAAATATCTTGTCTGTGGTTGCTAAAAAGGCGGAGATGTATTTTGAATTTTCCGCTAATGAAAAAGTGGCTATGGAGGTAGCAGCTACTGCAGCTGCAAGTGGCCTCAGATCATTTACCTTCATGAAGCATGTAGGTTTGAATGTGGCTGCAGATTCATTTATGACCACCGCTTACTCTGGAGTTAAAGGTGGGATGATTGTTCTTGTTGCAGATGACCCTTCCCTTTTCTCATCTCAAAATGAACAGGATACAAGGAATTATTCAAGACTTTCTTCAATTCCAATCTTGGAGCCATCTTCCCCTCAGGAGGTAAAGGATATGATGGTTTATGGTTTTGATTTATCTGAACAATTCCAAATTCCAGTAATTCTTAGAACAAGCACTCGCGTATCTCACATGAGAGGTATTGTGGAATTTGGTGAAATTTCCAAACCTAAATCCACTACAAAGGAAACACATTCTGATAATCATTGGTTAAAGGGGTACTTTGTTAAAAATCCTAAGCAATTTGTGCCTGTACCTGCAAATTCACTTTCAATGCATGCAAGATTGTCAGAAAAAATGGTGGAATTAGAGGAAGTGGCTAATGAAAGCCCTGTTAATGAAGTTATTTCATTTGAAAAGGGTATACTTCAAGGCAAATATGGTGTCATTTCATCTGGAGGCGCCTTTAATTATGCTTATGATGTTGTAGCCCAAGAAAACTTGGGCATGGATATTCTTAAGATTGCCCTCTCTTATCCAACTCCGAAAGATTTGATTCACGATTTCTGTAAAAATCTGGAAGGGGTGTTCATTGTTGAGGAAGTTGACCCTGTACTTGAAAGGGATGTCCTTGCTGTTCTTGGTGAGAATAATTTGGATTGTCCAGTTTACGGCAAGTTTGATGGAACATTCCCGATGGTTCATGAGTATAATCCTGACATTGTAAAGAAATCCATTAATAAGGTCGTTTCTGATTTGGTGGATGATGAAGAGTTTAAAGAGGAATACAAATCAGAATATGGTGAAGATTTCAAAGGAGACCTAATGGAGATTGCAGAAAAAATGGAATTTACCGAAGGACTAAACGAATTGGTAGAAAACATTCCAACAAGGGCTCCAACATTATGTGCAGGATGTTCCCATAGGTCCGCTTACTTTGCAGCTGTTAAGGCTTATCAGGAACTCGGATATGAAAAATCCGATATGATTTTCGCATCTGACATTGGATGCTACACTTTAGGAATTTCCCCTCCATATGAAACTGCTGACTATTTGCTTGCAATGGGTTCATCTGTCGGTGACGGCTGCGGTTTCTCAGTTGCAACCAATCAGCATGTCATGAGTTTCATTGGAGATTCAACCTTTTTCCACAGCGGATTGTCTCCTCTTGTTAATGCTGTTCACAATAAGAATAAATTCGTGCTCACCATTTTGGACAATAGGATTACCGCAATGACTGGAGGTCAGCCAAACCCCGGAATTCCAGTTGACGGTATGGGAGATGAAGCTCCAGCGATTTCCATTGAGGATATTGTAGAGGCAATTGGAGTAAAATTCTTAAAGATAGTGAATCCCCACAATATCAGAAAGACCGTTGACATTTACAAAGAGGCGCTTGAGTATGATGGGGTTGCAGTTGTAATTGCAAGATATCCCTGCACATTAATCAAGGGCCAAAAGAAAAAGGCACCTATGGTTATTAAGGATAATTGCGTCAAATGTTTGACATGTGTTAAAACACTTGCATGTCCTGCCATTTCATATCTTGGTGGTGAAGTGCTTGTTGATGAGGCCCTTTGCAAGTCATGTACCGTTTGTATACAGGTTTGTCCAAATAAGGCAATTGGAGTAAAAAAAGGTGATTAAGATGTCTGATAATATTAGTGCTGATTCAAATTCAATTAGGTCCAATCCGGAAAATTCAAATTACAGTATTTACATTTCTGGTGTAGGAGGTCAAGGAATTATTAAAACATCTGTAATCATTGGTGAAGCTGCAATGCTTGAAGGTTATGATGTTGTAATGAGTGAGATTCATGGTATGAGCCAAAGGGGAGGATCCGTATCAACTGAACTTAAGATAGGCAATTTCAAATCATCCATTGTGGAAGAGTCAAAGGCCGATTTGATCCTTGCTTTTGAACCTATTGAAGTATTAAGGGGTTTGGATAAGGCAAACAAGGATACAACATTGATTTTCAATACTTTCCCTATTGTGCCTTCAACTTTAACTCAAACCGGTGAAACCTATCCTGAAATTGATGACATAATAAGCAATTTAAAGGATAATTTTGAATCCGTTTATCCTTTGGATGCAAGTGTATTGGCAAAGGATGCAGGTAGCATCCTATCTTTAAATATGGTGCTTTTAGGTGCATGTGTGGCGAATGACAGTTTCCCACTTTCAAAGGAAACCGTTGAAACTGCAATGAAACATAATTTGGCTCCTAAATTCCATGAAATGAATTTAAAAGCTATTGAAAATGGTTATAATGCAATCAGGGATTCTTTATAACCTTTCTCTTTTTTATTTTTTCATACTTTCCAGTTTAAGATTTATCTTTCTTTTTTTCTTAATCTTAAGATCTATTTTAATTTTTTTCTAAAACTTTTTTTAA
>JAUNXF010000135.1 GCA_030539935.1 Methanobrevibacter sp. | reverse complement strand
AGAAATTTTTAAAGATAGAGATTTTTAAAGGAACTTATCATCATCAGAAACATCATATTTCTCAATTACCAATTCCAGAGTGCACAATATTGCAAAGAAGAATATGACCAATTCCCTATAAGTAAACCAAAAATGAATGTATGAGTGGTTGCTTGCAAACAAATACCATACAAAAGGCAACATAGCCACTAGCAAAAATGGCAATGCCCCTTTTAGATTACCCAATGAAATCCTTTCCTTTAGGTCAATGAATCTTTTTGCATAATAAATGGCAATTAATGCAAAGATTATCAGGTAGGATTTGTGCCTATAGACTGACAGATTCATTAAGATTGCATCCATTCTAGCGAATTCAACGTTTGAAGTCCTGAATAGCAATTTGTTTAATGAATATGCCACAATGTTTTCATTTAAAAGAATTGAGGATATTACCCATTTGCTGGCCCACATTCCTACATAGCCAATGCTCCATGTTAGCCCAAAGAGAATGAATTTCATGACATTATCCTTTAGATTGGACCTATTCCTCTCCAACAATAAATAAAATGTCATTGGAACTGCAAATGAAACCAAAGGGTAAGTGAGCAAATCAAGGAAACTTGTTGCCATGCCTATTGTTAGGAAATAGTAAAACAATCTATTGCCCTCAAATAAAGCATCCTTAAACCTAAGCAATGCATAAACTGATATCACCATTATATTAAAGACAACTGAATACTGTATAGTCATTCCTATAGTTTCCGGATGTATTAAAAACAATGCAAGCAAGAAAGGAACAATGAATTTCTTCAAATTCCTTTCAATCATTTGCCTAAGGATTGCAAGAACCATAATCAATTCAAAGAATAGCTCAAGCACCCTAAAGGAATTATAGTCTATGAAGTAGAATAACGGCCTCAATACAGCCAGGTTTCCACACCAATAATGAGGGTGATCCTGAAAAACATTCTCTTCCCCCTTAATGAATTTGTCGAAATTTTTTCCTTTGGTACCATAATTCCTCATTGAATTAGAGATTAATGACTGGCTCCTATTGTAATAGGAAACCTCACTTAAGATCTTTGAATCCGTATACATGTCCAATTCAGTTGATTGGTACCCTGGAATCAACATGGGATAGAGGCCATCAGACAAAACGTCATCCTGTGAAAAACTTGCATAAGCATTGTCAGTAGGTATGGTGCAGGACAATACCATCAAGGAAAAGCCCAGCATCACCAAAATAACAAAAATTAGAACTAAATTTCTTATTGTCTTAATCATGTTCTCACTATCCTAAATTGTTATAATATACTTCAATTTAATCTTCGATATCAATTATATGAACTTCATAATTCAACCTTATTCTAAATAAAGCTTTTCCCATAAAACATAACCCTTCTTGCCAAAAAGTTCCAGAAGAGAACAATTATGGAGGAAATGATCTTGGAAACCAAATAGTACAATCCAACAATATCAGTAAAGAAATATAATAATATTTCAGTAAACACCAAACCTATAGTGCTGATTAAAATAAATAAGTTGAATTCAAGAACCTTATTGCCAATGTTGTCCTGATTGAACACCCATCTGGTGCTCATGACGTAATTGACAAGAACTGAAATGATGAAGGATAAAACCGCCGAAATCAAATAATAGATTCCACAAATGTCACTGAAGAAATAGAGAAAGAAGAAATCAACAATGAATGCAGTGCCTCCAACAAAGATATACCTGAAGAATTGCAGGAAGATATCATCAGTCCTTTCTCTAAAAAGTTTATCAATCAATTTTATCCCCTAAAATAAATGTTAGCCATTTTCCTTTGATTATAGATTAAGAAGCCATGTAAAAAAATATGGATTAATATGACTAATAATCCATAAATAATCCATAAAATTATTCCCTTTTATTTAATTCATTCAATAAAATCAAATGACGTTGAAGATTTTCAGCATGTTGACGGTTTAATACATGCAAAATAACACCTACAAAGAATATTAAAGCTGCAATGACCACAACAGTGGAAATGACAATCAAAGTAGGAACCCTAAATACATAACCTGAATTGAAATATTGGAATAAAATTGGCAGGAAGTAGATTCCTGCAATTATCAAAAGGATGATTGATATGCTTGAAAAGAACCATATAGGCCTTAAATCACGTATCAAGGCAAAAATCATCATGATGACCTTATATCCATCACGGTAAGTGTTCAATTTTGACACACTTCCCTCTCCACGGTCCCTGTATTGAATCGGAATTTCAATTATCTTAAAATTATTCATCAAAGCAAAGACACTCATTTCAGTTTCTATTTCAAATTCCTTTGAGGATATTGGGAATGATTTGACAAAATTAAAGCTGAATGCCCTCATTCCAGTCATAATGTCATGGAGATTGCTGCTGAAAAAATGATTGACCAGATTCCTGACCAACCTGTTTCCGGTATTGTGGAATAATCTGTCATTTTCCTTAAAATAAGTGGAGGACAATCTATCCCCAATAACCATATCCGCTTTGCCTGATAAGATCAACTCCTCAAATTCAACCGCTGCTTCTGCAGGATAAGTGTCATCTGCATCAACCAAAATATAGCAATCGGCATCAATGTCCCTAAACATGGATTGGACAACATTGCCCTTTCCCTGCTTATATTCATAACAGACTATAGCTCCAGCACCCTTTGCCAGATTATCACTGCCATCTGTAGAGTTATTGTCATAAACATAAATGTCTGCATGAGGCAGGACTTCCTTAAAATTACTGACCACCTTTTCAATGGTTTTAGCCTCATTATAACATGGAATCAAAACAACAGTTCTCAAAGAAACACCTGGAATAATTTTTAATCATATTTACTTCTTATTAATATAATTATTAATAAAAATATATATAATTATTTATT
>JAUNXF010000053.1 GCA_030539935.1 Methanobrevibacter sp. | reverse complement strand
AAAATAGAATTAATGGAATAGGATAGAATAAAAGAATGTTGTAAAAAAAATAAAATAAAAGAAAAAAAGTTATTAAAATAATTTTAGGAGGAAATTAGTTAAAATAAATTTAAAATAGTTTAAGTTGATTTAATTTACTAGTTTCCTCTATTGATATCAATGGTAGTTCTTAAAGTGTCATAAAGACCAAAGATCCAGACTATGATATATGCCAAGTAACAGCAGAACCCTGTATTGTCTATTTCAGCATCTAAAGGCATACCGAAGTGAATCCAAAGGCCTAAAAAGATTAAGCCAAGTATCAGATAAGCTAAAAACTTTTTCATCACACCATCATATGCTAAACCTAAACCTGGAACGAAAAATGAAAGTATCATTGCCAGATATGTATTTTTCTTTGCCATATTTTACACCTATAAAAATAATATATTTGAATAAAAATCCAATTGTAAAAATAAATATTTATATTTACAAGAATATTTTTGTATACCTAAATATTTAAATCTTTTTATTTTATGACCTTTTTATCATTAAAAAGTTATATTTCAATTAGAATTTTATAAAAATATCATAAAATTATAGTTAAAACTGCAAATAATTAATTATAAAAGTAATTAAAAAAATAATATTAATTGTAGTCAAAGATTCGCATTATTGAAATGTAAAAAGGCCTTTGATAATCTCAAATTAGACGAAATCTTATAATTGGTGAAAATATGTGTGGAATAGTGGGATTGGCAGGTGATTTTAGTCCTGAATTATTGGACCAGCTAATGGAATCAATAAGGCATAGGGGAGAAGATTACTGTGATGTCTTCATCGATGAGGAAAATAGAATCGGTTTAGGCCATAACCTGCTCTCAATCTTCAAGCAAATCAATGAAAACAATGAGATAATCGACAATATTGAAGACAACATTCAACCGATTATATTAAATGACCTTGTTTTAGTGTTTAATGGTGAAATATATAACTTTAACAAGCTTGAAACCTTTTTAAAGGAATGTAATGAGGATTATCAAGAATCTAAAAGTGATAGTCGCTTATTGGCAAATATATTAAATTATTATTTTAGTCTGCATGATGGGAATGAGGGCTTAGATGATTCATTGGTCCTATTGGAATCAGTCAAATCAGCAGTTAGGGATTTGGATGGAGACTATTCATTTGCCGTTTATGACAGAAAATATTCCAATATTGCAATTGCAAGGGATCAGATTGGAGTGAAGCCATTATTTTATGGAATCGATGCAGAAAAAGGTTTAAATGCATTTGCATCAGAGAAAAAAGCCCTTTGGAAAGCTGGAATTGATGATGGAAAAATACATGATCTGTCCCCTGGGTCCATATTATACAATTGGGAAATGGTGGATTTGGAGGATAATCTAATCAATAAAATAATCAATGCAGACTTCAATGACTTGAAAGGCCATTATAAGGAATATAAGGATTATTTAGATACAAAAGACTCCTATGAATCTTTTAAGGAATTGTTGGTTGATGGCCTATACTCTGCAGTAGAGAAAAGAGTTGAAAACTTAACAGATATTGGCCTCATATTCTCTGGAGGGGTTGACAGCACCATTCTTGCTGTCCTGCTTAAGAAAATAGCTGAAAAGAGAAATGATGAGAATCGTTTGCCATTAAACGTCAGATTGTATTCCGTTGGAGTGGAAAACTCCCCTGACATTAGATTCAGCAAGGAAATTGCTGAAGATATGAATCTTCCCCTAAAGACAATAATGATTGATGAGCAGACCGTAAGGGAATCCGTAAAGCCAGTTCTCACTGCCATTGAAGAGGACAACATAATGAAATTGGGAGTTGGAATGACAATTTATCTTGCCTCTAAGGCCATGAAGGATGATAATGTCAAGGTGGCCCTATCAGGTCAGGGTGCTGATGAACTCTTTGGAGGATACAATCGCTATTTGAAGCATTTTGAAGAAAACTCATTGTTTGACGCCTATTTTGCACTCGATGAGGAGATATATCATGACATTGCAAACATGCATCATGTTAACCTTGAACGTGATGATGCAGTATCCATGGCAAATGGTGTGGAACTTAGGGTCCCCTTCTTGGATAAGGATATAATAGACCTTGCATTGGACATTCCTGGAAAATACAAGATAAAAGACGGCGAAGATGTTTTGAGAAAACACATATTGAGGGATGTTGCAAAATCCATTGGAGTGCCTGATTATATAGCTGATAGGCCTAAAAAGGCAGCCCAATATGGTTCCGGAATCAATAAGATACTTAAAAAGAGAGTCTTAAGATCATTTGACATTGAGGAATTTGTTGATTCACTAAAGCATGATTAGAGTGATTTTTATTTTTTAGAATTGATTTTTATTAGCAGTTTTTAATTAAATGAAGTTTATAATAGTATTTTAAGTGCTGATTATAAAAGTATATTAATATTGATAAACATATATATTGATTAATATAAACTTAATTTATATTCAAGATTTATTATAAAAGGAGCTTAAAAAGCTTTATAACTAAATAATAATCATTAAAACAAAAATTAGGAGAAACAATATGGCAATTGAAAAAGATGCAGAAAAGATCTTGGAAGAATTTTCAAAAACATTGGATAAAGTTCCTGAATTGGAAGGAACCTATTACATCACTGATAATCTTAACTTAAACCGTGAAGATGAATCTGTACAAAATGACTCAACTAAAATAGTCAGAAACGCAAGAACCGATAAGGACGGCAATGTAGTTGTGAAAAAAGCGGAATGGACTGGCTAATTTTTCCATTTAATAATTTTAATTTTCAAATTATTCTAATTACTGTAAATCTGATGGGGATTATATTATGAGAATGAATTTAGTTCTTGAAATGTTGGATATTCCTGGACAGTTGGTCTCTATCTTAAGTCCAATAGGCGAACTTGGTGCAAATGTAGTGACCATTGTTCATAAAAGGGAAATCAAATCTGAAGAGGGAAAGGTTGCAATTCAAATAGCGCTTGAAGGCGAAAGGGAAAACCTTCAGGCAGTCATTGACAAATTCAAGGAGATGGGAGTCCATCTCATTGAAGTGGATGACACTGTAAAGAAGGAAAAATTGAGTGCAATTCTCTATGGCCACATTATCGACAGGGACTTAAGGGATACTGTTGATAAGATCAATGCTGTTGATGGTCTTGTTGTCAGTGCCTTACAACTCAAATTGGATGGCGAACTCAAATCCACTGCCTTAATTACCGTTGAACTGGATTTAGGCAAAAAGGAAATAGCATCTAATAAGATTATGGAAATAGCTGAGGAGAAGGACTTCTTGGTTATTGATGAGGTATAGGGGGAATTTGAATGGATGAATGTAAGATTATCTTAATGGGATTCGGAGCTGTAGGCAAAGGTGTGGCAAATGCCATATCCATGAAAAAAGACATGATAAGTGAGAAATACGGAATTACCTTAAAACTCGTAGCTGCTGCTGATTCATCTACATCTGCCATCTGCCTAGATGGCTTGGATGAGGAATTGCTCCTTAAGACAAAAGAGGAAACAGGCAAATTAGCAAACTATCCTGAATATGGCAGTGAAATATCCGGCATTGATGTATTGGATGCAGTCGACTATGATGTCCTGATTGAGGCAACTCCAACCAACATCAAGGATGCAGAGCCTGCAAAATCATTGACATTGAAGGCATTTGCTGACGGCAAGGACGTTGTCACATCAAATAAGGGACATTTGGCCTTGTTCTACAAGGAATTGATTGAAGCCAAAGAGGCAGCAGGAGTTGACTTTAAGTTTGAAGCCTCTGTTGGAGGTGCCATGCCTATCATCAACTTATGTCAGGAAACCTTGGCTAGCTGCGGCATCATCTCAATCAAAGGTATCTTGAACGGTACAACCAACTACATATTATCAAGAATGACAACTGAAGGAATGACCTATGAGAATACATTGGAAGAGGCACAGCAATTGGGAATTGCTGAAACCGACCCTACACAGGATGTGGAAGGTATTGATGCAGCATGCAAGGTCGTCATTTTGGCCAATTCAGTTTTGGGAATTGATGCAACATATGCAGATGTTGATGTAAGAGGCATATCTGATGTATCCCTTGAAGCAATTGAACTTGCCAAGGAAGAGGGATATTATGTTAAATTAATTGGAGAAGTTTCCAGGAATCAATTGAAAGTATCTCCAAGACTCGTTAAGAAAAATAGTCCATTTGCAATCGATGGAACCCTAAACTTAGCAAACGTTACCACCGATTTGGCAGATGACATTACTGTAATGGGCAAAGGTGCAGGATCCTTGGAAACCGCATCTGCAATGCTTACAGACCTAATCAATATTATCAAGAACAAATAGGCATTCCTTATTTGTTCTTATATTTGCTTTTTTTAAATAATTTTTAATAATTTAAAGCTTATTAAATTAATAATCTAAAAGCTTAGCCCATAAATTATTTAAATAAATCTTTCTAAAAGTTATTACAGTCAGATTATACAGATTATGCTTATTTAATAACATTAAAAGATAAAAGGAGTTTTATAATGAAATATGTTATTGTAATAGAAGATGGAGCCAGCGATTATCCAATAGATGAAATAGATGGAAAAACTCCACTTAAGATTGCGAATAAACCAATTCTAGATAGAATTGCAAGAGACGGAAAAACCGGCTTAATCCAAAATGTACCTGAAAGCTTGCCTCCTGGCTCTGATGTTGCCAATATGAGTATTTTCGGTTATGACCCATTAGAGCATTATACTGGCCGAGGACCTCTTGAAGCAGCAAGCATGGGCGTAGAGACAAAAGAGGGGGATGTGGTATTCCGCTGCAATACAATTACAGAACGTGATGGATTGATGGCAAGTTCAAATGCAGGGCACATCTCATCTGAGGAATCTGCAGAACTTATGGAAGCCTTGAATGAATACTTTAATGAAAAATACCCTGATTTTAAGGGAAAATTCTATCCTGGCGTAAGTTACAGACATTTATTTGTATATAATGATAAGGAAAATGCTGATGAATTGGCAAAATTAGATATGGTGCCTCCACATGACTTTGTTGGGGATTCAATTGCAGATAAAATTGAATTTGACTCTTTTGCAGATGAAGTCAAGTCAATAATGCTTGAATCAAAAGAAGCGTTGAAGGATCACCCAGTCAACCAAAAAAGAATTGAAGAGGGAAAGGAGCCTTGCAATATGGTTTGGTTCTGGGGTCAGGGAACCATGCCTAATATGCCAAGCATGAAAGAAGTTTACGGCCTTAAAGGAGCGGTCATCACTGGTGTAGACTTGATTAAAGGTTTGGGAGTATGTTCAGGCTGCACTAATCTGGATGTTCCCGGCGCAACCGCTTTCTTTGATACTGATTATAATGCAAAAGGAGAATATGCAGTGAATGCCCTTAAGGACAATGACATTGTATTTGTGCATATTGAAGCCCCAGATGAGGCAGGCCATGCCAAAAACCTTGAAGAAAAGGTCAAGGCAATTGAAAGGATAGATGAGCATATTCTTGCACCTTTAATGGATGCATTGGAGGAATATGGTGACTTTAAGATAGCTGTATTGCCTGACCATCCGACTCCAATAGACGTTGGCACACATACAAGGGATATGGTTCCTATTGCAATCTATTCATCTAAAGACGAAGCTGACGATGTAATGTCCTATGATGAAGACAGCGTCAAGAACGGTGCATTAGGTGAATTGATTGGCTGCAATCTGATTAGATTGCTATTGGAATAATTCCTTTTAATAATGAAAGTTTAGCACAATTGATTATTACATTAGGTAATTTTATGATTTCTTATAAGAATTTGGACACTCTGAAGAAAAATATTTTTGAATATAAACATTATTTTTCAATCTATCTCATATTCAGTGTTGTTTCATTTTCTTATTTCTTTTTCAATGGCAGTCAAACCCATTTAAAATTTGAATTATTGATTTTCTCTTTGGCTTTAATAATTGGCATTCTTAATATTTATTCATATATGTCCTGCAATAAAAAAGAGGAATTTTATAAAGTTGTTTTTGTAATTATACTGTCTTTTGGATTGATATGCTCATGCATCACACCTATAGGCGATGTAAGTGATGAGACAGAGCATTTTGCAAGGGCTGAAATAAGTTCTGAAGGAATCTTATTCCCTCATTGGACAGGTGAAGACTTAGGCTACACACAATCATTTAATAAGACAACAAAAAAGTATAATGAAAATGTTGGATTTGAGACAATCGGCAGCGCATATTTTGCCAGGGAAAATAATGGAAACACAATTCTGAATGCGTCTGGTTTTAATGACCCAATCAATTATACAAGCACCATCATTATCTCTGCATTTGAACAGAATCCCTTCTATGGGTATCTGCCTCAGTCAATAGGAATTCTTACAGCAAAATTGCTTGACTTAAATGAGATGTGGATGTTCCTATTGGGAAGAATTTTCAATATTCTTACATATTCCCTATTGATTTCCCTAGCAATTAAGATAGCCCCGGATTTAAAGATGCCTTTAGCTCTTGTATCCTGCATTCCAATTTCAATTTATCAATCTGCATCCTTCAGCATAGATGCATTGATTTTTGGATTGGGAATATTAACAGTTTCTTATTTTATTTATCTATATAATTTGAATGGAAAATTGGACTATAAGCAATTAATGGCATATATGTTCCTTTGCTTATTGTTAGGTTTATGTAAACTACCATATTTGGCTTTTAGTTTCTTAATGCTATTTCTTCCTAAAGATAAGTTGGATAAAAACAAAATGCTGTTCCTATTTTTGATGTTGGCATTTGTATCAATTGCAGGTTTATTATGGAGCCAATATGCCCAACCTGCTCTATTACATTCATGGAGATCTTCAAATATTGATGTTAACTCAACATCCCAATTATTGCTGTTAATGAATAGTCCAATACATGTCTTGGAATTCCTTAAACAGATTTTCACTCAAAATTTATATGATATCCTATTGGGTTTTTTTAAAATATACAAGGGTTTTGACCAATATTTTGTAGATAAGTATTTTATTATTTCATTATTGTTCTCCATATTCCTGAGTTTTACATTAATTTCATACCCTAAAAAAGTTAAATTTGAGAATAAAACTAAAATCGGAGCATTTCTAATAATGCTCCTAATATATGTGGCCACTTGCTTCATTCAATTGTTAACTTGGTCTGCAGTTGGAAAAATGAATTTGGGAATTGCCAGCAGATATTTTGTCCCATTATGTGCCCTAATCCCAATCATTTCTGGCTATAGCATAAATATTGAGGAAAGGACCCTTGGGAATTATACAATTGTTTTTATGATGATATTTTTATCAATCACAATCTTCGGATTGGTCACATCCTACTATTAGGAATATATTGAAGTTTTATCCATGATATCCATTTTAAATCTTTTTAATCATTTTTTATATTTTTCACATCAATGAATTTCTCTGCCTAATTTTAAGATTTTATCATAAACAATAATATTTAAATAAAACAAATATAATATTAATTATACTTAATTAAAAATTAAAGATGTCTTAAAGATAAATAATAAGTTTTTGAAATGAATTGGGGGAATTAAAATAAGCGATTTAGATAATGAGATTGATAAAAATAATAACATTCATAAGTTGGATGAGGCAAGAAAGCTTAATCAATCCAAGAATTATGAGGAATCATTGAATATTTATGAATCCTTGTTGGATTCAGGTGAAGAGTTGAAGCCTATTGACAGGGACAGATATGCCTGGGACCTATACTTCGTAAAGATCAAGGACAATCAATTCACTGATGAATTGGAGGAAAGCGTCAAAAAGCTAATCAAGATAAGCACTCAGAAAGACACTTCCAGAGGAAATAAGGTATGCCCATACACATTATCCGTATTGAAGCTGATGAAGATTTATAGTGAGGAGAAAAGATATTTGGATGTTTTGCGTTGGGCCTCAAAATTGGATGGGGAGAAGCTAAGCAACATACACTTCAAGCCGAATGATGAAATAACAATGAACTCAAACAGGGAAAACTATTATCTTCAAACAACCAAGGCATTGTTGGAGATAGAAAATTACGACCAGACAATAATCTATTGCCAAAAGGCACTGGTAAACATCCCTAAATTCAACAATGACAATGACATCTGGTTTAAGTTAAGGATAGCCAAGTCTTATAAGGAATTGGGAAACTATGATGATTCAATTGAGTTCTTGAAGGACATACTGAAAAACAGACAGAATTGGTTCCTATATAGGGATATGGCTGAAAACCACTTCTTCAAGGAGGAGTATGACGAATCCTTGAAATGGGCTGCAAAGGCAATCTTAGCCAAGGATGGTGAACTTGAAAGCAAGGTCAACATGTTCTCATTGATTGGCGACATTTTGGAAATCAAGGGATTTGAGGATGAGTCCATAATAAATAAATACATGTATTATGTCATCCGCAATGATAAGGGATGGAGCATTAAGGACGAGTTGAAGGACCTCTTAAGCAATTATGGTCTGGATTTGGAGAACAAGGACTATAAATCATTGTTTGAGGAATATAAGAATATGTGGATAAGCCTAAAGTACTTTGGTCAGGAAAGGCAATATGGTGTTATTGACAAGGTATTTGACCATGGAAAATCAGGATTCATTAAGGCAAATGGAAAATCATACTATTTCAACACTTATGAATTTATGGATGACAAGTCCTATGTCTATGAGGGTACAGAAGTCTCTTTCTATCTTGAGGATGCCTATAATAAGTCCAAGGATGAAATGGTCAAGAATGCAGTAAACATTTACTGTGAAATGCTTTAAAAATAGTATTTAATTGGTTAGATTTAAAAAAAATTAAAAATAGTAATTAAAATAGTATTTAATTGATTAAATTTTAATAAAAATAAAAATAGTAATTAAGATTGATTATAATGAATAATCAATCTTTAATAATTCTTCTTTTTTCTTTTCAAACTCTTCTTTAGTTAAATATCCCTTTTCCAAGAGCTCTGCATATTTCAATAACTCTTCTGCAGGTGAAAATTCAATATTTAGAATCATTCTCTTATGCTTATGATGATGCTTATGCTTTTTGTCATGGCATTTGGAATATTTGTCTTTTTTCTCCTTTTTATCCCGATTTGCCTTGATTCCAAAGACTTTATCTGGATCATCATATTCCTTTGATTGGAAGTACTTCTTCTCATGCTTTTTAGGTTCGCTTGTTTTCATTTCCTCTTCAATTTCCTTTTTTACGTCTTCCATCTGTTTTTGGAAGCTTTCCCTTAAGGCATCTGTAGGATTTAGTTCATTGATGTCAAGATCCTTGGTGTCATCATGGATAAACACTTCCTTATATGCCTTAAATTCAGGATATTTCATCAAATCATCCATTGTGATTTCATCAGGATCTTCGGACAACACTCTCAATCCTTCCTCTGTAATGTTATAGTGCATGAACCTATTGGACTCTATCAATTCAGCCTTTTTCAAATAAGTGTTTGCAGTACTGATTCTTGAATTTATCAACGGTTCATTGTTCGGCAATCTTATTTCCTTATCCTCTTCGGATATGTCGATATTTTCAATAACTTCATCAGTTATTTCTATCAGTTTATACTCATCCTTATCTTTAATGACTTCAAGCAATGGTAACACCAATTCAATAGTTTCTGGAACAGCCATGATTATTCTCCTATTTTTTTCTTTCAATAATATCTTTATTAAGTTTATTATTTAAATTTATTAGATAGAACAAGTTCAAATTCTAAACTTTATTTTGTAATAATCTTTTATAATTATTTAATTTAAATTATTTTTAAAAAGATTAAAAATTTAGCTAATTAATTTATTTTAATTAGATAATACCATAAAACATTTATTCTAATTAACTATTTTTAATTTTAATAAAGGATTAAGCAAGAAAAAAATAATTAAGAATTGGGGAATGCTTATGAATTTTTCCATTTGTAATATTTTATAGTTATATTTATATATTCTTTATTACAAAAATAAGATTAGGAATATTATAGTGATTTCCATGAAAGAAATAGGTAAAAGATTACAGGAATTGAGAGAATCAAAAGGATTGTCACAATCTGATTTGGCAAATTATTTAGGGATTTCTCAGCCCCTACTATCTCAGATTGAATCAGGCAATCGTAATTTGAACTTATCCCTCCTTGATAAGTTATGCTCATTATATGGTTGCAGTGATTCATATATTCTCTGTAAAAGTGATGAATATAATTCAATTAACTTTTCATTCAGATCTAAAAATGCCGCTAGGGAAGATTTGGACTGTATTGCTTCAGTACATAAGATAATTCTTAATATGCGTTTTTTAAATGAATTGAATGAGGAAGAAAATAAGAAATAGCTATTATATAACAGAGGATTTACCTAGTGGGATTGAATGAAATTACTGAATATTCAATTTCTCAAATCTAAATTTGGTGTATAAATGAGAGATAAAATTAAATTAAATTCATTTGCAGTGGAATTAAGAAGGGATTGGGACTTGAATCCATATAGTCCAATAGATTTATTTTCAATCATATTATCTAAATTGCCTGATTTGACCATTCTTTTTTATCCAATGTCTGACAGTACAAGCGGAATGTGCATAAAAAACATAAATGGGGTTGATTTAGAGGATTTTAAAGAAGATGAATCTCCAAATCAAGATTCAAATTCAAATGATATGGTGATTTGCATAAACTCAAATATGTCCAAAGGGCGACAAAGATTTACTTTGGCACATGAGTTGTACCATTTGCTTTTTGAAGAGGATAAGAGGAACCTGATCATCTGTGAAACTTCAAATGATGACGATTCAGAAATAGAGGCCAATATTTTTGCATCTTATTTAATAATGACATATGAAGGTCTGGAAAGATATGCAAAAACAAATGATCTTAGCAATTGGACATTGGAAGAGATTATTAGAGCAGAACAATATTTCCAAATAAGCCATCATGCCATGTTATTTAGGCTTAGAGAGCATGAATTCATAAGTGCTGAAGAGTGTAAGAAACTTCGCTCTGTTCAAATTGGATATAGTGCAAGAATCAATGGTTTTAGCGATAGCCTATACACTCCATCAAGTGCAGATAAGAAATATTTCTCATTGGGCAAATACATCAGATTGGTTGAAAAGGCATTTAATGATAATAAGATAAGTTCCGGAAAACGTGACGAATTATTATTGGATGCATTTAGAAGTGATTTGACCTATAAGTTCTTCTAAATGATTGCTTGACATTATTTTCTT
>JAUNXF010000134.1 GCA_030539935.1 Methanobrevibacter sp. | reverse complement strand
TCCAGATGAAGATTTAAAAGTTAATGATGAATATTCTCTAGATGAGGAATTGGAAGATATTTCAGAGGATATTATCCGAGAAATAAGTGAAGAAGATTTAGAAAATAATGAATCTGAAGGTATGGAAAATATGAATGAATATAGGACTCCTAGAAGAAAGAAAGAAGAAATAATTGATGATTCTCCAGATGTTATTGTTCCTATTAGTGCTGAAATAAGAAAAAATAATCAAAATAATCCTTATGATGAAGATGCAGATTATATTTCTCCAATAAATGAAGAGGAATATGAAGAATTTTATGAAGAGGATGAGTTTGAAGAATTATTTAAAGAAACAGAGCATGATTCTGCTCCAAATGATTATTCAGAAACTAATGCAGAACATATGCCAGATTCAGATAATCCTGATAGTCCTTATTATTATAGTGCTGTGGGAATAGAAAATGCTCTTAAAAAGAATGCAGTTCAATATCCTAAAAATAATGATAGGAATAAGACTGGTCTCGCAGGAACCGTTAACAGTCTTAAAAATGAAATGTTATACTTAAAAGCATCTATGGATGAAATCGAGAACCCTACTGAAAGGGAAATGGTATATGTAATTGACCGTAATGCTGATGATGAATTCTTTGAAGATCCATACGACCCATATCAAGAGACAGTATTTGTTGAAAACACTCAAAATGTTGAAGATGATGCTTACGAATCATTATTCACCTCTAAAAAACATGAATATTTGGATAAGATTGAAGAATATACTAACCAATCTTCCAATGATGAATATTTGGATGATTCCATAAGTGATACATTTTTAGATGAACTTTCTCATAGTGGATATGTGGAGGAATCTGAACCTATTATCCCAATTGATTCTGAAGCGAATGTTTCTGATGAGGAATTTGTCCACATTGAGGATATAGATTTAGAATCTGATTTAGAAAATAGATTTGAGGATATTGGATTAAATTCAGAACTTGATGATGATCAATTTGAAGATATTGAACTTGAGGACTCCTTTGAGGATATTGGACTTGAGGATTCCTTTGAAGATATTGAACTTGATGATGATCAATTTGAGGATATCATTACAGATGTTGGACATGATTATCAGGAATTAGAAGATGAAAGAATAAGGGAAGCTAATGTTCTAAGTGCTGTAGATAATACTAGATTAACTCCTTCTGGTAAATTAAGCGATTATATCGAAGATTATAAGGAAATCGATGACATAATCATAAAGTCTCCAGCTGAAATTTATGAGGATGAGATGAAATTGGCCACTGCAATTATGGATATTGTAGCTGCTGAAGGTCCGGTTCATGTGGATACTGTGGTTCGTAGACTGAGAGAAAGTTGCGGTTTATCTCGTGCAGGAACCAAGTTTAAAAATACCATTTTAGAAACTATAGACCGTAATGAATCACATTTACTCTTAATTAGAGAAAAAGATTTCCTATTCATTGATTATGATTCCATTAAAGTTAGAAAAAGGGTTAAACCAAATATTGATTTAATTTCAGAAGTAGAGATTGAAAAGGCCATTGACTTGGTTTTAAGTTTTGAAAAATCATTGAAAGTTCAGGAATTGGCTAAAAATGTTTCCAGAGCTTTTGGTTTTAGATCAACATCTAAAAAGACTTCTGCTAAAATCACTTTGGTGATTGATGCCATGATAGGCAAGGGAGTTTTAATCAATAATAATGGTAAAATAGAATTCAGGTAATTTTATTTTACTATTTATTTTTTTTTATAAGATTTTTTATATCTCTATTTATTTTTTAAATTTTTCTATTTTCTATTTTTCATATAAACATTATTTGTTTACTATTTAATTATTATATTAAACCTTCAATATTTTATATTAAGTTTTTCAGTTTTTATGTAATATAATTGATATTTTCTTTTAAAATTAGACATATATTCTATTATTTTATATTTTTGAACTAATTGATATATATGTGGCTGTTATTTTTTATTATTTTCTTCTATTTTTGTGAATTTTTTTATTGGAATCTTTTTTGATTTTAAAGAATTTCAGGATTATCTTACCCTATAATTTTCCAGCCTATAATTTATCAAAAAGGAAAATTATTGTAATATTTTTTTTATAAAAATTATTATTTATTTATTACTTTTTTCTATATTTTTATTACTTAAATTTTATCCTAATTATTATTAATTTTGAAAAAAGTAATACTCAATTTTTCATATAAGTAATAAAAAATTAATAAATGGTAATACTTTTTATATTTTATAAAGTAATACTTAAATCATAAAAATTATTACATTATTAATACAAAAATTAAAAAAATTATTACTTTTAAGAAAATTCATAATTTTTATATTTTTTAATTATTGGCTGCCAAAATTATGAAAATTTATAATTTTTTGATCCAATAAATAAATTTCATTTCATATATTTCAAACTAATTCGAAAAAATATAAAAAAAAATAAAAAAATCATATTATATATCACGAACAGTTCAAATATTCAGAAATAAAATATTTGAAATTTGAAAAAAATAGTTTCATATAATCAAAATTATTTGTATAACATATAACTATATTGGAATTTTTCTTCAAAAAATTAGAAAGTTATATTTCAAGTGTAAAATCAAAAATTTTAGCTGAAAAATTAAAAATGCTCTAAAATGTAAAAATGATACAATTACATATATATCAATTTGATATTTTTTTATAGTTTTAAACAATTATTTTTTGATAAATATTTTTACTTCGTTATACTGTAGTTTAACGAAGTAAATTTTTAAAAAATTTTCCAAAAAAACTCTTAAAATCAGTTATTTTTTTAAATTGAAAAATCGATTTTTTCAATAAATTTTTCCTGCAGATTTTTTTCATATTCAGAACTTAGAAAAAATTCATATTATGATCAATATGAATTTTCAAA
>JAUNXF010000052.1 GCA_030539935.1 Methanobrevibacter sp. | reverse complement strand
AAAGCAAATGAAAAGAGGCTTTAATAACGGTTACATAACCTTTGAATATCCATTTTTATGGCAAGAGATCAAAACCGAAGGGGAAGATGAGTTTACAGACATCACATTATTGAATAGAAACAGCAATTCCATTGTAAAGGTATCCACACAGCCATGTCTAGCAAATAATGTTGAAGAGTTAAAGGAACTTGTGGAAACTGACCTCAAATCAAAGGAATGCAATATTCAGCAATCCGGAATGGAATCCTTTGACAATTATGGAATTTGGGACATCATCTACATTACAAAGGAAGGATTGGAAGTTGAGCAATATGCCATCTTAAAGGACAACAACTTATATTCCCTTGAATTGTTCACTAAAAACAATAGGGATCAAGTTGCTGTAAAGGCATTTGTAGAGCTTATTCAAACATTTAAGATTTTAAAGGCAGCTTATAAAGTAGATGGAGAATCATATGAAAGAATATGATTCCTAAACTTGTTTTTCAGAAATTTAAATTAAAAATAGAAATAAAAAATTAAAAAGATTCTTAAAATTAAAAAATAAAATAAATTAAAATTAGAAAAAATAAAAAGGATTATAAATTATTTGTCTGCAATAGTCCAATAGCATCTTTTTGGAGAGACAATGACTTCATCCTTTTTTAATTCTTTCATGATCTTATCGACTTCTTTCTTTTCTACACCAGAAAGTTCACTAACTTTTTTAGCGTTTAAAGGTTCTTCAGAGTTTTTAAATGCTTCAATAACTTTTTCTTTATCAGACATTTTATCACCAAAATATTTTAATTTTTAAATTAGTTTATATTAAATATAATATTAATTCTTTCAGACATCCACTGTTTTACCATCCTTTTGGATAGATTCCAGTATCCATAAAGACCTTGTTTGTATCTACCACCAAACCGGAATCCGCATTCATTATCTCCCCAGATGAGAATAGGGAAGTTCCTGCAGCTACCAGCTCCCCTTTTAATGACTTGATTGCAACCAGATTTCCCTTTTGAATGTCATTGGACAATTTGGCTATTCCACCTACACCAAGCTTTGCACCTTGACAGATTGCTTCTACAGCAGAGTCCTTTATGAAAATCTGAGGAAGATGGCTGCTTGCAACCTCCATAGGCTGAATGGCTTTTCTAATGTAAGACTCATCACCATCCTCTATGTAGAAATGATATGCATCAGTAAGGTCGTGCAGGTTCACCATGTCACCCTTTCGCTCATCAAATGGACCTACCCTTGTTCTTCTAAGCTCTGCCATATGAGCGCCGCAGCCCAATGCTTCACCTATATCATGACAATAGGTTCTTACATATGTTCCTGCTTCACATCCTATTCTAAATAGGACATCCTTGCCCTCAATTTCATAAATGGTTGAGTAATAAATATTTCTTACCCTTAATTCACGTTTGACGGCTGATTTAACAGGTGGTGTTTGGTATATCTTGCCGGTAAATTCATCGAAGATCTGTTTTATTTGATCTTCAGCTATTTCCTTGTGCAGTGTCATGAGACATACATATTCCTTGCCTGCAGGAAGGAGAAGTTGGCTGACTCTTGTTGCATTGTCAATGCCAATAGGCAAGACTCCTGTTACCTTAGGGTCTAATGTTCCTCCATGGCCAGTCTTTTTGCAGCCGAGTATCCTTTTAACCCAACTGTCAACTTCATGGGAGGTGGGGCCTGATGGCTTGTCCAGATTAATTATACCTTTAGCTATATGTTCCTCTATAGGCCTTTCATAAGGATTACACCCATATTCAGGATTGGTTTCCACATTTGATTTAATCAAGTAATCTTCCATAGTTTATTCTCCAATAGCTAAAACGTAATTTTTCTTATAGTATAAAATTAGATTTTTATAATAAATAAATTTAATTAAAAATTTAAAAAAGAAATAGAAAAGAAATAGAAAGAAAATTAAAAAAGAAATTTAATAAAATTAACTCTCTATATAAACAATTGCTTAGAGAAAAGGCACTATAAATATTTGAAATAATCTGACAGCAAAGAATATGACTATATAGATTACAGCTAAAACAAGAAGTATCAGACAGCAGTATTCCTCGAGAAAATTGCCTATCTTTCTTAATATGGTGTCTTTAGCAGGATTTGCACTGGCATCATCTCCATTGCTCCCACCATCAGCATAACTCTTTGGGAGAGAATTATATCTATAACTTGGTGAGCGGAAATTGTTACTGCAGGTTTCACATTCCCAATCAGCAAACCCCCAATCTATAGCTGTTAACTTATCACTTCCACAATATGGGCAAATTGCCACCTTATCATCATCTTTACTCCCCATTTTCTAAAACCTCTATTGATTGAATTGTTTTAAGTGAAATTGAACATTAAATATTTTTTTTAGTTAAATTAATCATCACAAAAAATAAAAAAATGGCAAAAAATAAAAAATAGTTAAGTGGTACGGGAAGGATTTGAACCTTCGACAAGGAACTCCTAACTACCGCTAGGACACCTATGCTCTCGGATTGAAGGCTCCGAGTGCTATACCAAGCTAAGCTACCGTACCATTGATTATAAATGATTCTTGGATTTTAATCCATTTAGAATTAATAAATAGTCTGTTTTTGTTGGTATATAAGTCACATAAAGCATATGGTTTATTCAATGCAAGAAAGAGTTCATTTAGAATTGAAAATGATTAATTAAAAAATAAAATAATTAGAAAAATTTTAAAATGCAGAAATAAGCATTATTCCTTTTCTTCCCACTCAGATACTGTGAAGCCATCTCCTTCAATGGCAACACGATACAGCTTATCAAATCCCTCGCTATAGCTTGGAAGCTCCAGCTTTGCATAAGTTGACCTTACACCGACTTCGGGAATGCGTGCCCTTCCTTCCCTTTTTGAATTTCGCTCAAGACAATCGGTTATTGATGACTTGAAATAGTATCCATAAACCTTATAATCGGTATCCTTTAGAAGATCAAAATATCTTTGCCTATCCATGCGTGTCGGATTGGTATTGTCCACTACAAAGGAATCTCCATTTTCAAGACATTTGCTTAAGAGTGTTCTCTCCCTGCTTCTTCTTTTCAAGGTATCCAAATTGACATGAACATAATCTGAAAAATACTTGTGGTAGAATGTTGATTTGCCGCTTGCCTGAATTCCTATGAAAAGAATAGCCAGTTTCTCTTCCATAAAAACAACCTCTATCTTTCAATTATAATCATGATTGATTTTCATTATTTGAAGATGTCTTAAAACTTAAAAATAAACTTTAAAGCTAAGAGAATAATAAGAATTATAACTGCCCATAAAATGCATGGAATGGCTTTTCTTTTAGTAGGGGATGGGGGAGCTTTGGATTTCAATCATGAAAAAATTAATTTAAGTTAATTATCATTTATTCAAAAAGAACAATACTTTGATAATTTTATTATATTCATTTTAATATAATAATTTTTTTAAAAATCATATCAAATATTTTAATTTATGGAATATTCAATTTAGCAAAATAAAAGTTAAACGAATAAATACTTTACTTTACACATATTATATATTATTAAAAACAAATATCATATAACTAAACTATGAATCATACAACAAATGGAATCCTATAAGAAATTAATGAAAAAGAGGTGCAAACTTGAAGATAAATAAATATATTATAGTGTTTATTTTCCTGATGGCCATTCTAAGTCTTGGAATCGCAAGTGCATCTGAGGATATTGGCCAAGGAGACACAGTCAGCATTGAAGATGATGCAATTTCACTTCAAAGAGAAATGATTACTCAAGATGATGAAATAGGTCTTGAAGATGATGAAATCATTGATGACGAAGATAACAGTCATTATAATGCCATCAACATAGAAGACGAAGGCATTTCACCAAATGATAAGGAAAAGATATCAAGCGGTTCACAAGAAATCCTGCAGGATAAAAGCTATAATGACGGCGAATTTTATATAAATGTCAAAGAGAACTACACTCAGGATAAAACCAATTGGGATAAGCAATACCTAATTTATCTCGTTTCCTACTCCAATAAAAACGGAACATTCAAGGTATTGATTGACGATGCAGAGAAAGGCTCATTTAACATCACCGATGGAAATTTCACAATTGAAGAGAATGGGGAAACATATAAAAGAATGAACAGATTCGTTTATCCAACAGAATTGGATGAACTTGATTGTGGAACCTATAATCTTAAGGTCAAATTTGAATCTGAGGAGCTTAATGCAACATTCATTGACACCCCAATCAATATAAGGGAAAAGGAGGACTTTGATATAGTTCTCTATAATCCATATTACTGCAATAAGGACTATTGGCCAACTTCAAGCTTCATAACCATCACTTCAAATCATTACAACAATGGCACATTTGTAATTTATGTTAACGGCAGCGCTAAAATTACTTATATTGTTGATGATGGCCAGTTTGAAGAGATTGAAGGGTGCAGCAACAGATCCAGATACATACCTGCCTCCGATTTGTTTGAGGACTATGGAAGCTATAATATTCAAATAAACTTTACAGAAAATGGAGTTGAAAGGACATTTAAAGATGAGGATGTCATTACAGCAGAATTTGAACCTACAACCAACCCTAAACTTGACTTATATCTAGACCTTTACACACTTTATGTTCCTGCTGACAATAGGATTCGCATTTACTTGCCTAAGGAAGCAACAGGTAGCCTAACAGTTAGCTATAATGGCTTCAATTACCCAGTCAGCTATTCAAAAGGATATGGGGAATGCAACATCCCTTGCCATGAATTAAACCATTTAGGCGCAAATATGATAACCGTAAATTATGAGGGGGATGACTTTGGCATATTGACCAACAACATTACCTGCACTGTAGTGCCAAAAATCGTGGCACCGATTTATGTAAGCTTAGGGGAAGAGTTTGCAATTACAATGAGCACCCACAATTGGGCAAGCGGCAAATTCAATGTTTATGAATATGATAATGGTGAAAAAGGATCCCTTATTGCATCTTGCGATTTAAGAGAATCCCCTTCAAGTTCCAATAGCTCTGCATCAGTAAGGCTGTCAAGCAAAAAGCTAGGTTTGAACAAATATTATCTGGAATTCGATTATCCTGGCGGAGACTATCCTATAATCAAGGACATTTACATAATAGAAAACAGTGAAAACATTACAGTGACCGTCCCAAGTGAACTTGAAAGTGGAAATGACTTGACTGTTAATTTCACCGCTCCAGCAAGCCCATTTAACTTTGTATACATTTCAGTTGACGGAGGGAAATATGAATTCTCCAGTCTGGAAAATGGAGAGGTGATAAAAGTATTTTCCGGATTGTCTGATGGTTACCATAAGGTTAAGATAGAATACAATGGAGGACAGTACTCCAATGGATACCTTATTGGAGATGTCTATTCCAATACATTTACCGTTAACATAGGAGAAAAAACAACTGTCAGCGCATCTGATTTTATAGGCACTTACAATTATGGCAATAAACTGACAGCCATTCTTAAAGACAATGACAATAACCCATTAGCTGGAAAAACACTTGCATTAAATGTGAATGGAGCCAATTATACTGCAACAACTGATGACAGCGGCAAAGCAAGCTTTACAATTAATCTAAAAGCAGGAAATTATCTTGGAAATATCATATTTGCAGGCAGTTCAGGATATTTTGCATCAAATAAGACTGTGAACATTATTGTAAACAAATCAACCACAAAATTAACTGCACCTCAAATAAGCACTGTCTATAATGTTGCGAAATATCTGGTCATAACATTAAAGGATGGTAAAAATAGGATTTTAAGCGGAAAGGCAATTACCATAAAATTAAATGGCAAGACCTATAAGAGAACTTCAGATAAAAACGGACAGGTTAAATTGTCAGTTAATCTGCCTGCGAAAACTTATACTGCATACATCAATTTTGCAGGAGACAGCAATTACATCAAATCTGGCGTAAATGCTAAAGTGATTGTAAAAAAGGCAAATCCAAGGATAATTGCAACCAATAAGGCTTTTAAAGTTAAAACAAAAGTTAAAAAGATCACCGCCACCTTAAAAGACAATAAGGGAAGGATAATGAAGAACACCCTATTGACCTTAACAATCAGCGGCAAAAAATATTCCATTAGAACAAATTCAAAAGGAATAGCTACATTTAAAGTTTCATTGAATAAAAAAGGAACCTTTAAAGCTTATATTAACTTTAAGGCCAATTCCAATTATAATGCAGTTAAAAAAGCAATATCTGTAAAGATACAGTGAATAGAATAGAATAAAATAAAATAAGGAATCATATTCCTTATTTTTTCTCTTTTTAAATTTAAAAAAGTCATATTTCAGGATAGAAATCTATATCATAGCCTAAAAGTTCCATGATCTTTAACTCATCCCTTGCATCTATGACTGCATTATGGGTTTCACAGTAATCATCCACCCCTAAAATATGGAGCATTCGCTCAACACCGTAACCTCTTTTTAGTCTGCCTGTTCCACAGCAAGGCAAATGATCTGGGATATGAGGATTGTGCTGCTTATATGCAGCGACTTTCATTATGTCATGCCAACAGAAATCAGAAAGTTCAGGCAAATGACGTTTGTCAAAAGAGGCATTATAGGCGAATAGGTCATCGACACCATTTGAATTCAGCAAATATTTCAAATCATCAATAGCATCAGGCCTATGTTTTGTAAGAATCTCGTGGCTTGTAATTCTCATTGACCCTGAATACATGCCACCTACTGATTCGGCTCTAGGCAGAATATAATAGCGGGAGTCTGTCCTTTTAAAATTCTTGGTTCTGGCAATTAGAACACCGATGGACATTACCTCATCCTTCCAATTTGTTTCAGTATCAATGACTGCGAATCTTCTTGACATAATAACTTCCTAAAAATTAGACTTAAAAAATAATTTAAAAAATAAAAAATAAAAATGCTTAAAAAAAGCTAATGCAAAAATCCCATTATTTCTTAACGGTTATTGTATTGGCATTTGTCAAACCTTTATAGCTTACTTTAATTTTATATTTTCCTGCCTTTAGCTTGTTTGAAGGCACAAATCTTGCGATTCCGTCAGCTTTGGTCTTAATTTTATATGTTTTTCCCCTAAAGCTAACTTTAACAAGCTGTTTGGCATAAGGTCTTCCCTTGCTGTCCAATGCTTTAACCCTGAAAAATCTTACCTTATTGGATTTCTTGACAAGGTTTTTAGAAATCATGACAGATTTGACGGTTATCTTATTTTTTACCTGAGCCTTTCCATACTTAACCAAAACATTATATTTCCCAGGTTTTTGATTGATCTTAAGGCATGCAATACCATTCTTATTAGTCTTAACCTTGTATGACTTCTTATTTATCTTGAATATTACATATTTGCCAATAGCCAACTTGCCATAAGGGCCATAAACTTTAACCATAAACTGTTTGGAAGACTTATAATATTTTATCAAGTTTTTAGAAACTATTTTTGCATTAGGATTTAAGTTGATTTTTCCAATATATTCTGATTCAATATCATAAACCTTCCCATTTTTAACGACCAATAAAAAGTCATCAAAGGCTACAAGGACATCATTTCCCTTAATGAGAACAGGATTGGTTGAATTCCTATTTAATATGTACCAATTAGAGAGATTGTCAATTTTTCTGGTGCCATTCGGATTTGATAGAGTGTCACCCCAAAAGTTATAATTGGCATTGAGACTTCCGTCATACACCACAACTACAGCCCTGCCATCATCAGACTTAAGCAGAATGCAGTTTTTAATCAAACCATCTTCACCAAACCAATAAACATCCCCATTGAACATTCCATTTTCAAAGAATTTGGATGAAAGAATTTTACCATTATCTCCTACCCAAGTGACTGCTCCTCCACACCATGCACTATTATTGAAAAATGTGGAATTTATGATTTGACCATTGTTTCCTCTCCAACATATGGCCCCGCCACTGTTAGGATAACCTACATCATTATTTTTGAAGATGCAATCTGAGACTGTACCATTATTTCCTCTCCAGACAATTGCTCCCCCTTCATTAGTTTTGGCACCCATAGGCCTAACTCTGATAATATGATATACCATCCCATCTTCAGTAACTATCTCCTCTTCCTGATCAAATGGGTCATCCTCAATTCCATATCCTGTATTGTTGGTGAAATTACAATTCAAAACCTTTCCATTAGCACCATACCAATAGAGGGCTCCACCTCCTGCATCAATATTATCATATCTTCCCAATGCATTTCCATTGATAAAATTAATATTCTTTAAGACAACATTATCTGCAGTGATGTTGAAAACTCTGGATAGCTTGCTTGCATCTATTGTATGCCCATTACCATCAATGGTTATTGATTTTGAAACTATGATTCCCTTAGTTGAAGCGTCCCCAGTATCATTGGTGAACTTATAATTCTTATCAAGGACTAACAAATCACCTTCAGGAGTGTTGTTTATCCTATATGACAATTCCTCAAAATCATTTTGAAAAATGATTTCAGAATTATCCGCATCTTCTAATACTGATTCTGCTGAAGAGCGCTCATTTGATATTCCATTGACATCACCATCAGAGATGATGTCAATATTGCTGTCTCCAACTACAGATAAGCCAGACAAGGAATCATCATCCAAATCACCTGCAGAGATGGATGAGACAGACAATATCATGAGCAGAATTAATGAAATGAAAATTATAACTTTCTTAATAAAAATGCCTCCATAAATAAAAATATTTAAAAAGTGAAACTATTTTAAACTAAAACTATTTTAAAACTTTAACGGTCCTTTTTGCAGTATCCTTAAGGTAGACTGCATTATAAGTAATCTTTTTGCCAACTTTAAGCTTTTTGAGTATGCTGTTTTTAATGGTAACTTTTGCAATTCCTTTGGAATTGGTTTTTGCCTTATAGGTCTTTCCATTGAATCTGAATTTTATAATCTTGTTTTTAAGATATTTGCCATCAACCTTATTTAAGCTAGCTGTTAAAACAAGCCTTTTGGCATTCTTTCTGACTTTAACTGCATTAAGCTTTAGAATATGCTTAACGGTTAATCTTTTGGATACTTTAGTGCCCTTATAAATCACAGCTATTGTGTAAGCTTTAGGAGCAAAACCGGATAACTTAAGTTTTGCAACACCATTATTATCTGTTTTTACCTTATATTTGTTTTTGCCCACTATGAAAGTTACATAGACACCCTTAGCTAATTTTGATTGGTTATTGTAAATCTTAACGCTATAGTACCTATTGGCACTATAAGGAATGGCCATATCCTTTGCGCCTGTGATCCTAATTTTAGCAGGCAGAACATTCACATAACTATAGGATGTTGAATTATACCCGTTCTCACCTACAAAGTCAATGTCAATATCATTTTCCCCTATCCTTAGGTTCTTAAGGGAAAACACTGCTCTGCCATCCTTAATAGGGACTTCATACTTATTTTTTCCAATAGTGAAAATGATTTTTCCTTTTGTATCCTGGGAAGTCACAACAGTGATATATTTGTCCTTACCGCATTCCATCTCATATGGACAGACAATCTTTGGATGAATAAACAAGGTAGCGGAACAATTTTCCACTTCAAAATCCTCCCCAGAATAACGTAAGCCAATCCTATGCTCATCACAACTTAAATTGTCAACCCTTATTGAAGCCTTGCCATTTACAAGGTTTACAGACTTATATAATGTGTTGTCAATGTACATTTCAAGATAGCCATTTGCACTGGAAGGCAAAGCGATTGAAACGACAGAGCCATCCAAATAATTTATGAAATCAGGAATGTCAAAGCCGTATGAAATAGTGAAATTATAAGTCTCATTATGGCTGTAATACTTTTCATCGCCATCGAACCTAAAATTCAAGGTATGGTTTCCAGCAGTCAATTTGGAAACATTGAACTCAATCCAGCCGGAATTATCTATTTTGATGGGGTAACGTTCATTATCGATTGTAATGTTAAGTAAGCCGGCATTGAAGTCAGGAGGCACAATCACATAAACTGAATTGTCATGCCCATATAGAAAATTGCCTCCCCAAATGTCCACCACATAAGTGATGTTTACCGCTTGCTGCTTGGAATAATTGAAATTGCTTGAGTTATATTGGACTTCTATCAGATGTTCACCGCAGGTAACCTTAGAAAATAATGATTCCAAAAATTCATGGTCTTTATCCAATTTTTGAGAGAATATTGGCTTTCCATCAAAAAGGACAGTTAAAATCCCATCAGTGTACTTTACAGATTTGGCATAAATGCAGTCATTATGGTCAAGTGAAACATTTATAGGGATATCAATGAGGAAATCTACTATTTCAAATGTGGCATTGCGTTCACAAGGAAGGTAATAGTCATCCCCAGAGGAGTTTGCCCTGATTGTATGGCTTCCCAATTCCAAGCAATTGATGTCGGATATATTCAAGAAAGTATATTGGGTAACATTAGCCTTTTTAAATAAGACATCATCTATATAAATGTCTACAGTACCGGTTTCGGAATATGGGAAAATCAAGCCAATAGTTTGGAAGCTCTTTTCATCATCCTTTAGGATCTCTCGAGGAACGCTTAGATAAAAGCCATTGCCCGCTTCATAGTACATGATCTTTAGAATATTGTCAAAATCAAGAGGTATGTCATTATAAAGGACAGTTACCTTATGAGCCATATAATCACTATTCCTATTGACTGCAATATATGGGAATATGGATTTGGGAATTGTGATTGGAACTTGGATTGACTTGTCAGAAATGGTTTCATTAAAGATTTCAACATCATCAATCAATACTCTCAAATAACCGCTGGCATCTTCAGGCAATTCTATGGTGATATTTGCAGTGTCATTTTTGTATAGCTTATGTGGAAAACTTACATTGATGTCATTTGCAATTTCTGAATCGCCACCTGCATTTTCATCATTCAATACAGCGCTTTGTGATATTTGGGTATCTGATTCTTCATTCTGATTCAAGTCATGGGATTCTAATCCATTGTCGTTTAACTCATTTTCCCCAAGAATCTTATCATTTTGATAATTGTCTGATTGGATATTGCTTTCTAAAGCATCCTCACTTATGAAACAATCTGATTGGGAATTTCCATCAATTATTTGGGAATCATACTGATTAATGTTTTCAGCACTGATTGCGCCAACTGATAAAATTAGAATAAACAATAATGATAATATTAATGAAACTTTTAACTTTTTCATAACCTCACTTTCTTAACTCAATTAATTTCTAGCATGTAAAATATATGTTACAGATATTATATATAATTAACTAATAGTTTATGAAAAAATAATTAAAAATGAATAATGAATA
>JAUNXF010000133.1 GCA_030539935.1 Methanobrevibacter sp. | reverse complement strand
ATCTTCATAATGTTAGAGCCTCAAGCCTCTAGCATCAGAAACATCTTCAAAGGCAAAGTCACTGAAATGAGACTTCAGGATGAAATGGTTCGCGTAAAAATCGACATTGGCGGAGTCGACATTTTCTCAGACATTACCCTATCTGCAGGAAAAGACTTGGATTTAGGTTTAGGAAAGGAAGTTTACATTGGATTTAAGGCATTGTCAATAGCTACCTTAAAACTTTAATGTTTTTAATAGATTCGAAAATCAATTTCTATTCAAATAATTTAAGCCTATAGTTTTATATATTTTAAATAAAATAAGATTATTTACAGATTATTCAATGGTGATATTATTCTAAAGATTATAGTTGACGAGGACAAATGCACTGCATGCGGAAACTGCAAAGAGATTTGTCCAAAAGGTGGATATATTTGGACGATTGATACTGTTGCACATGTATCAAACTTAGACTATTGTCATGTTTGTACATTATGTGCAATGAAATGTGGTCCAGATGCAATTAAAATTATGAGAAATGCGCCAGACGAATGAATTATTAATCATTATTTTAATTTAATTGTAGTTTAAAATTTTGCCATAAATTGTTAACTATGATGCCATACAAATTATATGATATGGCAATTTGATAAGACTTAAATCAAGCGAGTGATTCAATGACTAGAACAGCTAAAGTTTCAAGAAAGACATCTGAAACAGATATCAAAATAGAAATGCATATTGATGGAACCGGCAAATATGAAATCGACACTGGAGTCAATTTCTTCAATCATATGTTGGAATCATTTTCCAAACACAGTTTCATTGACTTGAAGATCAAGGCGATTGGTGACATTGAAATAGATGACCACCACACTGTAGAGGATGTAGGCATCTTATTAGGTGAAGCATTTTTTGAGGCTATCGGCGACAAGAAGGGAATCAGAAGGATGGGCCATGCCATTGTCCCTATGGATGACTCAGTTGCAACTGTAGCTATAGACATCAGCGGCAGAAGCTACTGCAATATGAAGCTTGATTTCAAAAACGATAAGATCGGCGACTTAAGCGGCGATGTCGTTGTTCACTTCTTCGAATCATTTGCTTCCAGTGCTAAAATCAATATCTATGGAACCTGTGAAGGGGCAAATGATCACCACAAATGCGAGGCTCTCTTTAAGGCATTTGCAAAATCATTGTATGATGCATGTAAAATAGAGCATGACGAGATACTCAGTACAAAAGGTGTCCTTTAGGATTTCCTTTTAATCAATTTACTTTTTTTACTTATTTTACTTTTTTATCAATTTTACTTTTTTTACTTATTTTACTTTTTATTTTAAATTCAATTTTATTTAATGCCCTACAACTTATCTAAACAAATCCCGTCCACTACTTTTATTGTTCCTTCGCATTTTGGACATGAGTTATTTGATAGAATGTATTTTGGAATCTCGCCACTGCATGAGGGACAATGGTATTTCTTAGAACTATGGAAATTTCTGCTTAAATCCACAATATAAGAATCATCCTTTAAATCTGAAGACTTGATGAACGGCTTTAGCATCCTGTTGGAAATCTTTTTTTCACTTGCCAGTTTTTCAATCAATGAAATCGCTCCACTTTCATCAAAGGGCTTCTTGACGATTGAAATTAGGTATAACTTAATCTTCTTTTCGCAACATGAACAATAGGTTTCGACAATATCCCCTGAGATTTGAGAATCCTTATCCAAATCATAAGCCTCTTGAACCAATATATACTCTTCGATTTCCCCATCATCATTAAGGCAAAACATTAATGGGCCTTGGTCTTTCCACCTAAATCCACAATCCTCACATTCAAAGTAATCTATTGATGCCATATTAAATTGTTTGAATAAGATTTTATAAATAATTATTTGAATTTTGATTGAATATTCTAAAATCAGCACAATATTATAACAAACTTAAAGCAATTTAATTAAATCATATCAATTTAATTCTATGTCATAACAACAGCCCACGAAAAAACAAAGAAAATAAATAAAAAGTTTGGATAATACGAGTTTACTATATATATCATATCGTTAACCGAATTTGACTATAAAAAAGCTTTAAATAGGTTGATTAATAAAAATAAGGATAAAAAAGAGTTTAAAGAGGAAGACATAGTTCTAATGGAAATAATTCCATTCATGACAAGAAAGAAGAAACAGCAAAAAAAAGCTGGTGAAAATTACAGCAGAACTGACTAATCAACTGATTGGACAAATAGACAGTTCCAAATTAATTGAAATAAAAGCCATCAAATTTGTATTGGCATGTGAAATATTGAATGATAAGGAAAAGGAAAGAATAGCTCCGGTGATAACTATGAAAGCAATAGAAAAAGAAGAAATATTCCAAGGATACCTAACAAAAGAAGAAAAACAAGAATATATAGAAAAAGGAGAAAAAATAGGAGAAAAAGTAAAAGAAGAAGAAATAGTAAAAAACCTAATAAAACTAGGACAAACCCCAGAATTCATAGCAAAAGCAACAAACATGGACAAAAAACAAATAATGATGATGACAACAAGCGAATAAAAATAAAAAAATTTAAATCATAATAAAGTTAGTATAACTACGAATAAATATCTTAAAAAAGTATGAAGTATTGAGTTAATAAAAAATGAAAAAAAGTAAATTTTGATTTTGATTTGAGATTTGATTTTTTTGATTTGATTTGAATTTGTTTTAAAAAAGAAAAAAGAAAAATAAGTAGCTGAAAAGCTACTTAAATCCAATGCACTTATTCTGGTTTGCTGATTAAATCAAGTTTGCAACCAACGTTACCTTCTTTCATGTGAGGGGTTCTTAATACAGTGTCGTTGGATTTTTCAATTTCTCTTGCTTCACCTGCTAATTTAGCAGCACATGCAGCGATTTCGTGAGCAGCTGCGACTAAAGGAATGAAGTTTTCGAAACCTTTGGTCATGAAACAACCTTTCATGTCTAA
>JAUNXF010000011.1 GCA_030539935.1 Methanobrevibacter sp. | reverse complement strand
AATCATCATCTTCATAATCAGAATCATCATCTATATCACCATTATCCCCATAAATAGCTGAATGATCATTTAAACCTTCATCAGCACTAACTGCACCTAAGGCTACAATTAAAATCAGGATTATAGAGATTAAAAATGCAAAATTCTTTATTTTCATATTCTCACTTTACATTAAGTTATATGTAAAGTATATATTACATATTATATATAAACTTTACTTAATAAAGTTTAGAAAATAAGTTTTACGGAAAAAAATAAAAAAATATCAAGACAAAAAATTAAAAAAAAAAATAAAAAAATTGAAAAATTATCTAAAATTAATGAATAAGAGAAAATTAATTCATTAAATTCTGAATCTCTTCTCTTACGATTTTATTAACCAAACTACCATCTGCTTTTCCTTTAAGTTTTTTCATACTCATTCCCATTAAAGGACCCATAGCTCCCATTTGACGTTCCTTGATCATGGATTCGTTCTGAGTGGCTATTTCATGAATGATGTCTCTAACTTCATCTTCACTTAAAAGAGTCAGATTAGCTTCCTCGGCAACAATTCCCACTTCTTCATCTGGGCTTTTACTTACTGCAATCATTAAGTCCTTGATTGCATCCTTAGATATCTTGCCCTCTTCAAGAAGAGAGAATATTTCAACCAACTTATCTTCATCAAAGATGGAAACATCCACCTTTTCACGTTTTAAATCTCTTAAATCAGAGACTAAAACAGAAGCAACAGTAGTCGGATCCACCTTAACTTTAGACAATAATGATTCAAAAGTGTCTCCCAAAAGTCTTCTGACTATTTGATTTGCCAAATCTTCAGAGAGCTTATACTCTGCTTTGATTCTTTCTTTCTTCTCATCAGGAAGTTCAGGAAGGTTGTTTTTAATAGGTTCAACCATATCGTCGGTAATCTGGAACAATGGAATGTCAGTTTCAAGATACATCCTGTTTGCAGTTGGAAGCGGCCTCATATATTCAGTGTTTCCATCATCCAAAGCCTTTCTGGTTTCTTCAACAACACCATCAAATGCCATATTGGCCCTTCTAATAACTTCGTTCAATGCATTTACTGCAACATCCTCATCGTGGGCAACAATGATTATTGCATCTTCCGGATTGATTTTCAGGAACTCTTTCATAGCTTCCACTTCTTCAGCACCAATACCATAAGCTGGAAGCTCATCAGTATGGAAAAGGCCTGAAACACCCATCTTTTTGGCATAGCTGGACAATTCTGTACCGAATCTTCTGCCTGGCTGAATCTCTTTGCCAATAAGACCATCAAATCCTCTTAGGATAATACCTTTGATGCAGTTGGCAGATGACAATATTTTTGAGGAAGTGTCCTTAAATACTTCATCAAGGTCATAAATGGTATCTTCAACACTTGCATTTCTTTTAATCAATTCATCCTTAATGTCTGCAAGTGCCAATTGTCTTTGAACTTCCCTTTCAACTATTTCAGGCATTAAGTCAAGGTCCTGCACACCTTTAATCTCCACTCTTGCACCTCTTGTGATGGAGATGTTTACATCCTGCCTGATTGTACCAAGCCCTCTTTTTACATTGGTGCTTCTCAATACTTGTCCAATCATATAGGCAACTTCCTTGATTTGTTCAGGATGGTGCATGGAAGGATCTGTAGTGATTTCTGCAAGAGGGATGCCTAATCTGTCAAGCCTGAACTCAGTAAATTCATCATCAGAATCGATTCTTCTTGCAGCATCCTCTTCAAGACCTAAGGATTCGATTGCCACCCTGCCATATGGGGTGTCCAAGTAACCGTCAGTAGCTGCAAGACCGGTCCTTTGGAAACCTCCAGTGTTACTGCCGTCAATGACCTGTTTTCTCATGGTATGGAATTCATCAACCATTTTCATATTCAAAAGGGAAGCGATTGTGATACAAATGTCAAGAGCCTCCCTATTTAATGCATGAGGTGGCTCATCATCTGTTTCAACAAGACATGTGTGATTGTTGAATGACTCATATTTGAATGTCATGTCCCTTAGGGATTCCTGAAGGGCAGCCCTGTCGATTTGACCCAATTCACTTTGGGTCGGCCTTAAGTTCCTTATGATCCCATCATCAAATTCATCATCAGTGAGTTCAGTTGAACATGGACAGAATAATTTGTGTTTTGTATTCAATTGCTGGTGGATTTCAAGACCCATCATAAGTCCAAGCTCTTCCCAATTTCTTTCTATTTTAGGAGCATCATTTCCTTTTGAGGAATTTTTGTTTCCTTTCTTTCCCTTTTTAGATTTATTTTTAGCCATTCTACATTCCCCCTAATTCAAGAAATATTTAAGTGAAGAACTTTCAGTCAATTCTCCAGCAACATTGGTTTGAATAATCCTCTTAACTTCATCTAACTCATCGCTTTGGCCTAAAGCCCAAGCCAATTTTACATAAGCGGTTTCAGGAGTCATATCCATACCGGAAATAACACCTGCATCCTGCAGTAATCTTCCTGTACTGTAGACATTCATGTTTATTGTACCGTATAAGCATTGGGAAGTCATGACTACAGGGATTCCCTCATCGTTAGCCCTTTGCAATGAATCAATCATATAATCTGGAACATGTCCAAGACCGGTTCCTTCAATAAGCAATCCCTTGTATCCATTATCAATGTGATAATCAATAATCTCAGAACTTATTCCAGGGTATGATTTAATTAAAGCGACTTTGCTTTCAATTTCAGTGTTCAATTCAAGCTCATTTTCTCCACGTTTAGTGTATGGCAAGTTGACTGACTTGACTTTACCATCTCTTAAAAGAGCTATTGGCTCACTGTCAATGCTTCTGAATGTATCCCTTCTGCTTGTGTGCATCTTGCGCACCTTTGTACCCTTATGAAGCGCACAGTCGCCATCATCCAATGAATTATGCATCAGGACTGTAACTTCTGCAATGTCTGACAAGGCAGCGCCACATGAGTTGTAGATGTTTAGGAATGCATCTGTTGAAGGTCTGTCTGAACTTCTTTGTGCACCGGTAACCACTATAGGAACAGGGGTCTTGATCATAAAGCTTAATGCTGCGGAAGTGTAATGCATTGTATCTGTACCATGTGCAATGACAATGCCGTCAGCTCCATTGTTTATGTCATCTGCAATTGAGTGAGCAGCCTTAACCCAATATTCAGGTTTCATGTTTTCGGATAAGATATTATACAATGCCTTCACATCATAATTTGCAAGGTCCAAAAGTTCAGGGTTTGCCCTAAGCAAGTCTTCTGCAGTGAACTTAGGGTGTACAGCACCAGTCTTATAATCAATGATGGAAGATACTGTTCCTCCAGTGGATATGATTGAAATGTTAGACTTGTTCGGGTCTTTTTCAATTCTGTCCCCTTCAAATCCTATCTTAGGTTGTTCTCCCTTTTCTAAAAGTTCAATTGCTGCAGATTCAATGTTCACTCCAACATTATAACCGCTGTCAAGTTTTATTACAATATAAGCATCCTTTGCGTCTTCAGATCTGTCAAGCAATATTCCCTCATAGGCAATATCTTCCTTAGTTACCCTTATTGTATCACCAACGGTAACATTTGCCTTATCTAAAAACTCTTTAGAAATTTCTTTATAAGTCATTTGATTCCTCTTGCTTTGTTTTATAAAATTGTTAGAATTATTGTTTTTAATAATTTCATAAGAAAAATTTAAATAGATTTTGTAATAATTTAAAAATCTATATTATATATAAAAAAAGTAAAAATATTAAAAAGAATTAAAGAATTAAGCTTTTTAAAAAACTTAATTGAAAAAACAAATTAAAACAATAGTTACATCTATTGTTTAATGAATAATGTACAATTGTACATATGAAGTATTATTATATATAGCTTATATATAATCGAGGAGGATATCTCCATCGTTTAGGACAACTAACATTCCTAAAAATACTAAGAAACTAGAAAATACAGTCATAAACATTTAGCGACTCCATTTCAAAGCTCTAAATTTTTATAGAACATAAAAATTTAATATGATTTTATTTTCAAAAATCATATCTTATCTAATATTATACACAAACTAATATATAAATACATATCATTTAATCCTTTAATTGTTCGTATTTTCCCAATTAAACTACGAACAAGGATTATTTTTTGAAAAAAATCGTGATAAATCATTATGAATAATTATAAATCGTTATAAATTATTACATATCCCGATAATTAATTTAAAAAAATAATACTTTTTAATGAAAAAATAGAAGAAAAACTGAAAACTAATTTTCATTAAGTTCACTCTGGGATATAATTTGATCATACAAGTCTTCAAGTGTCTTTTCACGCTTGTCCTTTTTTAAATGACACTCCCAAACAGTGATGACAGTCCACCCCATTTCCTCAAGCTCTTCCTGATGACGTTTGTCACGCTCCCTGTTCCCATAGAGCTTCTTCTCCCAATAATCAACATTGGACTTTGGCATCTTAGCATATCTGCATCCCTCATGAAGATGCCAGAAGCAGCCATGAACAAAGACAACTGTCTTGTACTTTGGAAGGACAACATCAGGACTGCCAGGGTATCTTCTGTCATTCTTTCTAAACCGGAGCCCCCTTGAGAACAGGTAGCTCCTTACAAGAATTTCAGGCTTGGTGTCCTTGCCCCTGATTCGTGACATGACATAACTTCGTGTCTCTTTGCTAAATTTGTCAGCCATAAGATCACTTATATTCAAAGCTTGGCATTAATTCCAATTTAAATTTATTAAGATCATGGAGGTAGTCTATCCTATCTTTTGTCTTTTTATCACTAATTTCACCGGTTCGTATGTATCTATCCAATACTTCGTAGGTAAATCCAAGCTTCTCTTCATCAGATTGTTCAGAGAGTCCATCAATCGGTACCTTATCAACAATCTCACTCGGTAAATTAAGGCTCCGTCCTATTTCCTTAACTTCAGTTACTGTTAGGTTTGAGAGTGGGCTGAAGTCACCAACACTGTCACCATATCTGGTGGAATAGCCTACCCAATCTTCAGACAAATTGCAGTTGTTCGCTACCCTGCCATTATTGCTTTGGCCTACAGCATACAGTACAGACATGCGTATTCTAGGGGGAAGATTTATTCTGGTCTGCTGGGATATTTCAATATCTGATTCAATCATCTGATCCAATACGCCATTGACGGCATCCTTAATGTTGATAATGTAATGCTTGATGTCTAAATGGCTTACAAGAAGCTTTGCATATTCAATGTCTGACTGGACATCATTAGGCATCAACACTCCTATGACTCTGTCTTTTCCAAGAGCCTCTACACATAGTGCTGCCACCACAGCACTGTCCTTTCCACCGGATATGCCTATAATGGCATTGCAACCTTTGCCGTTTTCCTCAAAAAAGTCTTGAATCCATTTAATGCATTGTTCCTTAACTTCCAATGGATTAAAGTTATAATTTTCAGTGATAGTATCCCCTCTAATTCAATAATTTAGAAAAATAATTTATTTCAAATAATAATTTCAATTTTTTGAATAATAAATCTTTTTAAAAAAATTAAGATAATAAAAAAGAGTAAAAAATAGCTAAAAAATAAAATAAAAATTTTTAAAAAAATTAAGATAATAAAAAAGAGTAAAAAATAGTGAAAAAATAATATTAAAAAATAGAAATGAAAAATGATAATTCAAAGGCTATAAAAAAAATTAAAAAAGAAAAAAGAAATATTATTTTCTATTTTCCCTTAACCATTCTGCTCCAGCTTCTAAGACCTTTAAGTTTACATCAATGAGTTTAGGCTTAGCTGCGAAGGTGTCCCTAATACCATTTTCAAACGCCTCTTTAGAGAGTATTGGGCTGTCAGCACCTAATTCCATCAAAGCACCTAAAATTGCAGTGTTCATTGCCTTTGCATTACCCACTTCAGTAGCAATGGCCCTTGCTGGAATAGCTATGATCTCCACATCATCCTTGACATGAAGATTGTCCTTTGTATAGTTTCCTGCACGGGAATCGTAAAGGATTATTCCCTTTTCCTTAACATCAATGGAGTATTTCTCCAATGCAGGCTTATTCATTGCAATCAGAATGTCACATTCCTCAACTACAGGAGAACCTATGGTTTTTGCTGAAATGGTAACTGAACAATTTGAGGTTCCTCCCCTCTGTTCAGGACCATAGCTTGGATACCAGGAAACTTCCTTGCCTTCACTGCATGCAGCTTGAGCAAGTGTGAGTCCTGTACTTAAGACTCCTTGACCACCAAAACCTACGATTTTGACCTTAATATCATCAAATTCCTCTTCAATTTCTTTGATTTCCTTGGTTCTGTCTATGCCAAATACCTTATCAAGGGTTTCAATGGAGAAGTCACTTACAGGCCTTTCCTTAGGTTCCCTTTCCTTGGACAAGTCCCTAAATCTCTTTACTGGGAATTCCTTGCCCATCTCATTGATGAGGAAGTCCTCCACACCTTTTACATCTCTTCTTATATTGGTTGGACAAGGTGACAATACTTCAACGAAAGCATAACCTTTTCCTTCTTTTTGAATCATCAATGCCTTTTTAATAGCTATTTTAGCTTTTCTAATAAGCTTTGGATTAGCTAATGAAACTCTTTCAATGAAGACCGGCGCCTTAAGATTGTCTATGAGTTCACACATGTGCAATGGAAAACCGGCAAAGTTTGGATCCCTACCGTTTTGACAGGTTACAGTCCTTTCACCAACAAGAGTTGTAGGTGCCATCTGACCACCAGTCATTCCATAAACTGTGTTGTTTACAAAGAAGACGGATATCTTTTCTCCACGGTTAGCAGCCTGCAATGTTTCATTCAATCCAATGGAAGCCAAGTCTCCATCACCTTGATAGCTCATTACAATAGCATCATCCTCTGCTCTTGAAATACCTGTAGCCACCGCAGGAGCTCTTCCATGTGCAGTCTGCACATTACCACAGTTAAAGTAGTAATAACCGAATACAGCACATCCTACAGGAGAAATCATCACACATCTGTCTTGAATGTCTAACTCATCCATCACTTCAGCAATTAGCTTATGCAAAATACCGTGACCGCAACCGGCACAGTAATGAGTGTTGTAGATGTCATTTCCTTTTCTAGGGAAGCTGTCATATAAGGATTCCGGCTTTTTAATAACTTTTTCTTCAATTTCAGTCTTTTGAACCTTTTCAACATTATCAGTTACTTTTATACTATCCATTCTTTCACCTCCCTAATCTACAACCCTATGATTATAATAATTGTCATTATCCAACTCTTCCTGATATTCCTTATCGCTGAGGTAGCTTGCATGGTCATAATCCTTATCATCACTATGAACCTTATGACGTTCATCACTGCCTACCATCCTGTAGATCTCATTGAGAATATCCTTAAGCTCTATTACGTTTCCGCCCATTCTGTTTACCAAATGAACTTCATCGTAACCTGCAGCTGCCTTTACATCTTCCCTCAATTGTCCGTTACTCATTTCAACTGAGACAAATTGAACACCCTTATCTGCCAATTCCTTGATTCTTGCCTCTGGGAATGGGAATAATGTGATTGGTCTTAAGAGCCCTAATTTAATGCCCTTTTCTCTTGCCACATCAACAGCAGACCTTGATAATCTGCTGCTTGTTCCATATGATACAAGTACAATTTCAGCATCTTCAACCATATATTCCTCATAGACAACTTCATTTTGTCTGATTTCCTCATATTTCTCTTGGATTTGATAGTTGAAATCTTCCAATTGATTGAAGTCAAGGAAAATTGAGGTGACAAGGTTGTTCATGGTTTCCTTGCTTCCCCTTACAGCCCAAGAATCATCAATTTCAGGATTGACTGCTTCCTTAGGGAATCTTAAAGGTTCTGCCATCTGCCCTAATACTGCATCGGCAAGGACAACTACCGGATTCCTGTATTTTGTTGCAAGTTCAAAGGCCTTAATTGTAAAGTCACACATCTCCTGAACACTATTTGGAGCCAGAACTATATTCTTATAGTTTCCATGACCTCCACCTTTAACAATTTGATTGTAATCTCCCTGTTCCGGACCAATATTACCTAAACCTGGGCCTGCTCTCATAACATCTACAATTACTGCAGGCAATTCCGCACCAGCCAAATAAGTGAATCCTTCCTGCATTAAGCTAATACCAGGTCCTGAAGATGCACTCATCACTCTGTGACCTGTAGCGGCCCCTCCATAAATCATGTTTACTGAGGCCTCTTCACTTTCAGCCTGTACGAATTTTCTTCCTACCATTGGGAAATATTTGGATGCCTCATGGAGAATCTCACTTGCAGGAGTGATTGGATAACCAAAGAAACAATCACAGCCAGCATACAATGCTCCAATGATAACTGCAGTATTCCCTTTTACAATTTGATTACTCATTTAAGCATCCTCCATTAAAAATTTAAATTCAGGAGTCATTTAAGCATCCCCTTTAGGTTTTCTGGTCCTTTTAGGAATATGAACTTCAATAGCTAATGGTTCTGGGCAGGTGTAATAACAATCCCCACAACCAATACAGCCTTCTCCAGTATATTCTGCATATTGATATCCGCTATCATTAATCTCTTCACTTAATTTAAGGCATTCCTCTTTGCAAGCACTTATACATCTTAAACATGCCTTACAATTGTTTTTGCTAATGATAGGATATGGTTTGACTTGATTTACATTCATTTTTAATTCACTATCCATAAAAATTTGATTTAATTGATTAATTAGTCAGCATTAGATTTTTGCTCATCCTCAGTTCTGATGATTTTCCTTTGAATCTTGCCGCTTATTGTCTTAGGCAATTCTTCAACAAACTCAATCATTCTTGGATATTTGTAAGGGGCAGTTTCATGCTTTACATGATTTTGAATCTCTTTCTTAAGCTCTTCACTAGCTTCGAACCCTTTTGCAAGAACGATTGTTGCCTTTACGATTTGGCCTCTCATTTCATCAGGCACACCTGTAATTGCACATTCCAAAACTGAAGGGTGTGAAATTACTGCATTCTCCACTTCATATGGCCCAATACGATAACCTGAAGACTTGATTATGTCATCATTTCTTCCAACAAAGGTGTAATATCCATCTTCATCCACATATGCAGTGTCTCCACAGTGGTAATATCCATTGTACCATGCTTCATCAGTTTTTTCCTGATTTCTATAATACTCTTTAAATAATCCTACAGGCCTTCCTTCAGATACATCAAATGAGATTTCTCCTTCAGAACCTATATCAACAGGATTGCCTTCTGCATCTAAAAGATTAATCTTGAATGCAGGGGAAGGTTTCCCTACACAGCCGGTTTTAGATTCCATCCAAATGAATGTTGCCAATGAAAGAGTGGTTTCTGTCTGACCAAATCCTTCCTTGATTTCAAGACCTGTGAATTCCTTGAATCTTTTAAATACTTCCGGAGGCAATGGCTCTCCTGCGGTTGTTGCATATTGAATGTCTGAAAAGTCAAATTGGGACAAGTCCTCTTTAATCAAGAATCTATAGATTGTTGGAGGCGCACAGAAAGTATTTACCTTGTTTTCAATAATCTTTTCCATCAAGTCCAAACCATTGAACCTTACATAGTCATAGATGAATATTGCTGCACCTGCAATCCATTGGCCATACAGATTACCCCATACTGCCTTGCCCCATCCGGTATCGGCAGAGGTATGGTGAACACCGTCTTCTACAACATTATGCCAGTATTTCGCAGTAATTAAATGTCCAATTGCATAAGTATGGGCATGCGCAACCATTTTAGGGTTTCCAGTAGTGCCGCTTGAGAAATAAATCAGGAATGTTTCATCTTCATGGGTTGCATCTTCACCGGTTGGCCTTTCAAATTCATCACTCATTTTAGCAATTTCCTTATCAAAGTTAAACCAGCCTTCCTTATCGATATTTCCCACTAAAACTTTTTTAAGTTCAATTCCTAACTCTTTTTCACAGGCTTCATAATCAGGAATCAATTGGTCCTCTTCAACAGATACGACCATTTTAATGCTTGCATTCTCTACTCTATAAGTTATATCATGGAGCTTTACCATGTGTGTGGTTGGAATAGCTATTGCACCGATTTTATGAAGTGCAACCATACAAATCCAGAATTCATATCTGTTTTTTAAGGTAAGCAATACTGCATCTCCCTTATTGATTCCTTGAGATTTAAAGAAGTTTGCAGCCTGATTGGATAATTTTTTCATATCTGAAAAGGTGAAGACCTTTTTCTCGTTATCATCACACCAGATCAATGCCTTTTTCTCTGGGTCTATCCTTGCATATTCATCCACTACATCAAAACCAAAGTTAAAGTCCTTCGGCACATTAAATTCAAAATTATCGTAAAAATCCTTATAAGATTTAAAATCAACTCTGTTTACAAAGTTTCCTATTAAAGATGTCATTTTATCACTCAATTTTAATCTTAGCAAATATTCCCCTTGAATATAGCCACTTATCCTTCTTAAGTTCTTTAGATTTTTTATTTTTAATACACATAAATGCTTTAGATTTTTTTATTTTCAATACGCATAAATGCTAAATTTAAATTTATTTATTTCATTACATAATAACAGCTAAGAATTTAGCTTTTTCATCATTTAAAGCAACCATAGCATGTTCACAAGTTGCATCAAAGAATATAGAATCTCCTTCATTTAAAATGATTTCATTGTCCTTAATGAATATTTTTACAGTTCCTTCAAGAATATAGTTAAATTCCTGGCCTGCATGTGAATTTAAGGAAGGGATGGCATCTTCTTTAGGATCAACAGTTACAATAAACATTTCCGCCTTTTTATGAACGAATTTCTTGCATAGGTTTTCATACTTATATTCTTTCCTTCTGTCAACAGCAAATCCCTTATCTGCTCTTGTTACATCAAAATAAGTCATACGAGTTTCTTCACCAGTAAGAATCAAAGCTAAATCAACATTAAATATCTGTGCAATTTGGTATAAGAAACTAGCTGGAATATCCACAATACCATCTTCATATGAAATATAAGTTTCTTCGTCTACATCAAGTTCTTTAGCAATTTCTTCTGTTGTAATATCGGACAATTCTCTTAATTCTTTAATCCTCATGCCGATATCTTTATTTACATCACTCATTTTAACCAACTTTTGATTTTTGTTTTTTAAATAAATTCAACCTGTACATTTTCTTCAATATATTTTATATAAAACCTTATAATCATTATATAAAACTATACTATATAATACATAGCATTAAATAGGTTTGTAATTAAAGTAATATAAATATTATGGTAAAAACCACTTAAAATCATAAAAAAATAATAGAATTAGTGAAATTTAGCCCAATTAACTGAATCAAGTAAATTTTTCAACCCATATTAAAATAAAAACTTGATTTGGTTAAATTAATTAAATTAAAGAAAATTTATGTGGAGTGCCTTCAAAAACATAAAAACATAATAGCATAACCCACAAAAAACATAACCCACAAAAAAGTTTATATTATATGAAACAATAATATAAACTAAATATAATGAAATTTAAAAAACTTACTTATACTGACAAATACTAAATTATTATTGAATAAAATAAACTGGAGGGACTAGTATGGTAAATAGAGAAGACTGTGTAATATTTAAACAGGAATATGGTAACGAATTATTGGTAGACCAAGCTTATGTTAGAATCAGATCTAAAGAAGATGGAATGATGTCTTTCAACCTCAGAGTTCCTAAAGAACAAATCAATGATATTGAAGCATTCTTTAAAGGATTTAAAATCCCTGAACCAATACTCATTGACATTGCATGCACTGGAAACATCCACTGCTATTTTAAAGGAGTTTCCCCAATCATTGAAAAACCGGACTATTCCTTTATTTCAGCAACCGTTCAGGAATTGAAAAAAGAAGTGGTTGATGAAGAACAGGAAATCGGCATTCCTGCACATGAATGTGTCGGATGCGGTTTACACTAAATCCAAGATTCACGGACTTTAGTCCGTAGAACCTTGACCATATTCTCATCATTTTAGCAATACAAAAACTTTTTTTACTATTTAAAACTAATTTTACTATTTAAAACTTACTTTAAATCTATTTTTTAAAAAATTTAATTCAACACGTATGAATTTTAAATTAAAAAAAATTTAATTATGATAAAAGCAAATATTAAATTATTTACTAAACAATTTATCAAAGATGATGGAAATGGCAAACATTGTAGAAATTAAAGACCTTAAGAAAAGTTATGAGAATGGAAACATTAAGGCATTAAATGGTATTGACTTGACAATTGAAGAGGGGGAATTCGTTTCAATCATTGGCCCTTCAGGATCTGGAAAATCCACCCTATTGAATATGCTAGGTGCATTGGATATTGCAGACAGCGGCAGCATTAAGGTTGCAGGATACGATTTAAGCAAAAACAAGGATTTGAACAAATTCAGAGGAGAGGAAATCGGATTCATTTTCCAATTGCACAATCTCATACCAAACATCAGTGTAGCTGAAAATATTGAAATTCCAATGTATGGCCATAAAAAATCATCTAAGGAAATGAGGGAAAAGGCTCTCAAATTATTGGATATGGTTGGACTTAAGGATAAGGCAAACATGAGGCCTAACAAGCTATCTGGTGGAGAAAGACAAAGGGTAGCCATTGCAAGGGCCTTGGCCAATGACCCATCAATCATATTGGCAGATGAGCCTACAGGCTCCCTTGATTCAAAAACAAGCACTAAAATCCTCAATCAATTGCATAGGCTACATAAGGAAGAGAACATCACTTTAATCATGGTAACCCACGATTTGACTGTTGCAAAATTAGCTGATAGAATTATAGAAGTGCTTGACGGCAAAATAATCAATGCAGAGGAAGGAACTTTACTCGACAGCAAGATTGAATTAAACAATTAAAATTTTTAAATATTGGATTTGGTCCAAAACCACTTTTTCTTTTTTTACAAAAATTATTTCTAAATGGCAGATAAACTCTCACACTCTTTTTTAAATTTTCTTTCATAGAGCTTTATGCATGCAAATCCAATGAAACAGCCTAAGACCATACCGATTATTGCACCTAAATAAACACCGAATATTCCCATTTTAAATGGAATTGCTAAGAGATAGGCAAAGAACACACTTAAAACCAATTCCCTTAAAATTGTAAGCCCCAATGATTTGAAGCCGGAACCTATCCCTTGATAGACATAAGCTGCAGTTGCTCCAAATGGAATGAAAAGATTGTAGAAAACCATCATCCTCAAGACCTCTGCAGTCCTGTTTATTATCTCAAGATCCCCTGAAATAAAGTTAAATGCCTCAGATATTGGATAGGCAAATACAAAGAATACTGTGCATATTATCAATGTGATTAAAAAGCTGATAAAGGTTGAATAGCTAATGGTTGTCTTGAAGTTCTCATAGTTCTTAGCACCATATGCCACCCCTGAAACGGTTATGGTGGATACTCCAATGGCTATGCAAGGCAAAAAGCCAATTGATACAAACCTCCAAACCACTGTGAAGATGGCAACTTCCATTGTTCCTGCAGTTAGGATAATCAAATAGTTAAAGCAGATTCCCACAATTGAATAAATGATTTCCTCACAGCTTGCAGGTAAGCTTACAAGCAAAATCTCCTTATAAATCTTCAGTTTTGTGTGATAATAATCCAAGCTTAAGTTCAAAAACGTATCCCTTTTGATTAGATACCAATATAACATTAGCAAAAGATTGGCAAGAATTGATAAGACAGTGGCAATGGCTGCCCCCTTGATTCCCAAATTGAAATAATAAATGAATATTGGGTCTAGAATCATGTTTAAGACAGCATTCAGAACCAATGGCCAAGTAGCTCTTTTAATGTCTCCTTCTGCCCTGAAAAGGCTTGAGATTATTGCTGGAAAAAGAATTACCATACTTGATAAGAAAATTATCATCCCATAATCCATGGCATAATCAATCACAGAACCTGCCCCAAAGAGAATGAGCAAATCCTTTAAGAAAAAGAGTCCGATTAGCATGAGAATAATTGAAACAATTATCCCAAGTATGATACTGTGCATAGCAGCATTATTTGAATCATCAAAACGCTCTGCACCAATATAACGAGAAATCAGGGAATTGGCGCCTGCTCCAATACCCACTCCAAAACCCATAATCACCAAGTACAATGGAGACATGAATCCCAATGCTGCAAGAGGCTCACTGCCAAGGCCTCCAACCCACATGCTGTCAATAAGATTATTTGCAAACATTAAAAGCATTGATATGATAGTTGGATAAGCCAATCTATTAATGGCTTTCCTTGGGTCTCCAATGATCGATTCAATGTTTTCATTTGTCTGCATAATAAACACTTTCAATTCTAATAAAAAAAGCAATGACTAAAAAAAAAAAATAAAAGCAATTAAATTTATATGTGCAATAACTCTCCATTAAACTACATATATTTTACAATGCAAAACTTTACTATAATTTAATGAATTTTAGCTATCACAGAAATGATACGAGTCAAACTTCTATGCATTTTAATCTCATACCTTTCCAATAATTCGAACCCCACATCATTAAGCAGTGAATCTATGTCTAATGAATCTGGACTGGCCATCACCAAAAGCGCATCTTCCTTCATGCTATGTTCAATTGACTGCAAGAATTCACTGAATATTCCTGAAGCGCCTTCACCGCATGTGGTTGTGGAGATTCCATAAGGAGGGTCAGTCACAACTGCATCAACCTCTTCATACATTTCAAGTTCGCGGACATCAACCACATGGGTTTTGTAATCAGTAACACCTGCATATTCCAGATTTGTCGCAGTTCCCCTTTTCATTCTCCAATCAATGTCACAGCCAATTACCTTACATCCTATGAGACCTGCCTCAATAAGGATTCCTCCAGTTCCACAGAATGGATCCAGGACATGGTCTCCCTCTTTAACACGAGCCAAATTTACCATGCAGCGAGCCAATTTCGGACTCATGCAACCTGGATGGAAAAATGGTCTTTTATGAGGCTTCATCTCTTCAAAATATTTCTTATTCAATTGATACTTTCCAAAACATAAATAAACATGATTATGATGGGCCACAGCCCTGATGAATGATTTCGGATTGGAGAGATTAACTGAAATATTCTCTGTATTCGATAAGATCAGATGACCGACTCTCCTTTCAGTTGCTACAGTGTCTATTTCAGTATTGAATCTCTTTACCCTAACGGCAAAGTTCTCATCAATGAAAATTGACCAATCGATGGCCTTTACAGCATCATCCAAATCATCATAATCGCATTCATCTATCAATTGATGAACCTCATGAGTGTATCCCAATCTTCTAACAAATAGTCTATAATAATCATCAAAAACATCTTCATCCAAATTTCTTAGAATAACCAAACCAGGACAAACGATTTCCAATTCTGCCTCTATTTCTTCAATTTCCAGAACGGCCCTAAGTTCAGCCAATGGCAACTTGTCATGTTCTTGAGATAAGATCAATAATAAATCCATTTTACATCTCCAATTTTTTTAATAATCCTTCTTACAATAACCAGATTTTAGCCAATTGCTTTTTATGAATTGCAGGCAACAAGGAAAAGACTAATCCCCTTTTTAGGAATTCCTTAACGACTATTGACTGATCATCCATATCGCCATATTCAGATATTAGCTTATCTGCATCATTCTCCTTCAGCTTTACAAGGAAAAAATCCAAATCATCATCAGATAAGGTGCATAATGTCTCCTGAACCTTAAACTGATAAGACATTTCCTTTAGGAATCTTTTTTCAAAATCCTTTTGATAATCCTTGAAAACATTTTGTAATATCTCTCCACCATTTTCAACAATCCCATCAGAATCTAATTCATCATTGAAAGCTAAAGCATTGACAATAGATTGTTTAGCCATTTTAACAGCTTCAAATCCTATTAAAAGACCTCCGCCAGTAGTTGGCTTGACTTGGCTGGCAGCATCTCCAATGACCAATGCCCTATTCCTATATAATCTATTGACCTTATTGTAAATGGGAATCTTTCCCTTATACTTTTCAATTACTTCATAATTATCATATCTAAAATCATTTCTTAAAAAATCATCTAAAGTTTCAGCCTGCTTCTTATAATCATAATCTGAAAACAAGCCAACCCTTAAAATATTTTTATATGTGGGAATGGCCCAAATAAATCCTGGAAACAAGTTTTCATATGCATATAAATCCACAAATGACATTTCCTCAATGCCATCAACCCTAACCAAATATTGGCTTGCACAATAATAATCAAAATCATTACCAATGGCTGAGGAAACCACTGAGAGAGGCCCATCTGCTCCGACAATAATCCTTGACCTAATGGTTTCAACTTTAGAATCCCTTTTAAATTCTACCTCTCCACTCACATCATCAATGGACAATACCTTTGAAGACAAATGAGAATCGACACCTTCCTGAACAGCTCTTTTAAACAGATATTGATCCAAAGCAACCCTATCGATTATCAAGGCCTGGTCCTCATCCTTGGAAACCGTCAAAGAATGATTCCTGCTATGTATGAAAGCTCCTTTTACCTTATTCAATATGAATTCGGCAGGTATATGATTTATCTCCAAGACCCTTTTGTTGATTATACCTGCACATTGCAATGGCAAACCTATTACCTTCTTTTTATCAATGAGACAAACATTGATATTTTCCTTAGCCAATTCATAAGCCAAAGTGGAACCTATAGGCCCTGCACCAACAATTGCAACATCATAATCAAAATTCATAGCACTCACATAATCAAATTCAAAGCTTCTAAATTTAAACCGACCAATCAAATTCAAAGTTTACCCACTGGATTAAATAAAAAAAGTTAAAACTAAAAATTGAAAAATAAAAAGTTTTAAATTATCAGATTATCTTCTGAATTTCCTTGAATGTTTTTCAAAGAGGTCTTCAGGAGTTTTTTCTCCCCCTTTCTTATCATTATTGGAATTGGACTTCTCATAATCTGAATTGTCTTCATAATTATAATCCTGATATCTATCAGAATTCCTATTAGACTTTTTATGATTTCCTGATCTGTTATGGCCATCATAGTCATTTGGTCTGGAACCGTAATCATTCCTCACAGGCTTTCGGAAATAATTGTCTGAATAATCATCCCTAGGACCATAATAATCATAATCATCCCTTCTGGAACCTTGCCTATTTGAATTAGATTCATATGGTCTGTTCTGATAAGACCTGTCATAATCATATTGTCTGCCATAACCCTCATCATAATCATTTCTTCTAGCATAACCATCATCATAAGCCCTGTTAGGCCTATTATCATATTGGCGATTAGGATGATAATTGGCATTGAAATTTTGATTATGTGACTGGTTATATCTTCCACTGGATTGATTGAAATCCTTATTATGATTCATCTGACTGTTGGAAGGTTCAAATTTAATATTGCTTTCCATATCATACATTGCCTGATTTATAGTGCTGTCAAACTCCTCATCAGATATGTTGTCATTATAAGACTCCTCTTTATCACTTGAAAAAGGATTGAATCTGGAAAGGCCTTTAGATTTTTTATTTTCACCTTGAGAACTTCCATTAGGATTATAATTATTTCCATAGCCAGAATCAGCCCTTTGATTAGGGGAATAACTCCTTTGCTCTTGATAATCCCTTTGAGCATCTAAATTGTTCTGATGGAATTCCTCATAATTATTTGCAAAGTATTTTTTCGGATTTCTTTCATAGGATTCCTTAATTGCACCTGAATATTGATGATGGTGGGAATCTGGATATCCTCCACGATTATTATAATGCTTATTGCCATAATTTGACCTATTATCCCTATAATAATCATCCTCATAGTATTCATCATCATAATAATCATCATAATATGAGTCATTGTAATTTGAGTTATGATTAGGATTGTATTCATCCCTATAAGGAGAGGAATTATAGCCATTCCTAGAGTTTTTAGCTTTGCGCCTTATATCCCTAAGCTGTCTTTTACGCTCTTTGGCATCAACCAACTCCAAATCATCCAAATCTTCCATACGCCTATAATGTGTTGGCTCATCTGAATTAGGTCTGATTGGATGGAAGTCTGAATTCCTGTCATCGTCATAAATGTTTCTATATCTCAAATGAGTTCCTCTCATATTTTCAAATATCATGTCTTCAATCTTTTTTGGACTGGAAACATCTTTTAATTCCATCTCTTTTCCATCATAAGCACTGTATAATGTTATTGTACCTACTGAAAATATCTTTCCCAAAAGACTTTGGGAACGGCTGACATCCTGAATTGTGTTAAATGGCATATAATTTTTCTTTTGAAGAAGAATACCCTTTTCAACAATCACCCTACTTTCTGTGATGGTATATTTGATTGAAGTCCAAATTAAAAGCTTCAATATGATGTATAGGATTACAATCATAATCAGGACAAAGATGGCCAAAGCAAAATAGCTGGTCAATGGCATCTTGGTTGATTCAATCAAATAGACGTTCATGTTCCCAATGTATCTAATTCCAGCAGAATACAAGAAAAATAAAAAACCAAGCACAAACATTGATATTAAAATTCCCTTTGAATAAACAAATATATTAGGTTGTGTCTCGTATAATACTTTCTCATGAAATTCTTCTTTTTTATCTTTACCAAACATTAGTTTATATTTATATTTTTTATTTTAAATATAGTTTATGTAAAAAAAGTTTAGAATATTTCAGACTAAATACAAAAGACAAAAAATAGAAATGAAAATAATAAAGAAATGAAATAAAAGAATAAAAAAAATAAGAAATATTGAATAAAATAATTAAAGGTCAATTGCATCTGCATTGAAGACATCAATTGAAAGTTCTCCAGCAACTAAATCTGCAATGTTTCCTCCAAACTTAATGAAATGTTCAGTTTGCATATGTGCACCTAAAATCTCTAGGGCCTCCCATTGCTCAACAAACATCAAGGAACCATCAGCAGTATTGGTATAGAGGTTGTAATCTACATTTCCATCTTCTTTTCTTGAGTTTTCAATCAAGTCTTGTGCAAATTCTATAATTTTTTCACAAGCTTCTTCATCTTTAGGAATCGCTTTTGCTAAAACTATTATCATAAAATCACCAACTATAGTTAATATTACTTTATCATTTTATAGATAAAAATATATCTGATTAGAAGTGACTCATAAAAAAAGATAGCCTATTAAAAAATTTAGAAAAAATAAGTATGAAATGGCCTCAGATCGCCCATCATTCATCACATATCAGAGCTCATAGGGTTCATCACAGGCCATTTTAAGAGTTTGAACTATTTGATAATAAATAAAAAAAATTTTAAAATAACAGTCGAAAATGTGTAAAAAAAAAATAAAAAGTAAGTTCGAAAGCTATCCGAACATTACTCCGCCATTGTCATCCAATTGACCGGTCTTGTTCTTACCCATAATCTTATCGATTGCATCCATAAAGTCATTGAGTGAGATTTGGTCTCTTTCTTCACGAATGGCAAACATACCTGCCTCAGTACAGATGGCCTTTAGGTCTGCACCAGAGACACCATCGGTAAGCTCAACTAAGGTATCTAAACTTACTTCAGGAGAGATATTCATTCTCTTGGTGTGTATCTTGAAGATTTCACGTCTTCCATCCTCATTTGGAGCTGGAACTTCAATGAATCTGTCAAATCTTCCAGGTCTAAGCAATGCAGGATCCAAGATGTCCGGCCTGTTGGTTGCACCGATAATACCGATGTCTCCACGGGATTCGAATCCGTCCAATTCAGCAAGGAGCTGCATGAGAGTCCTTTGAACTTCCCTGTCTCCACTGGTTGAACTTTTAAGTCTTTGTGCAGCTACCGCATCAAGCTCATCTATGAAGATGATGCTCGGTGCCTTTTCCTTAGCAAGCTCAAATACTTCCCTAACCATTCTTGCTCCTTCACCAATGTATTTCTTAACAAATTCTGAAGCGACAACCTTGATGAAAGTCGCATTGGTCTCATTAGCCACTGCCTTTGCAAGCAAGGTCTTACCTGTTCCCGGCGGACCATATAACAAAATACCTTTAGGTGGGTCAATACCAACCTTTTCAAACAATTCAGGATGTTTTAATGGCAATTCAACAGTTTCCTTGACTTCAAGAATCTGTTCATCCAAACCACCAATCATATCATAGGTCACATCAGGCTTTGCTTCAATTTCCATACCTGAAACATTCGCATCTTTTTCAGATGGCAATACTTCCACAACCCCAAAGGTCTGTTGATTTAGGGCAACTCTGGAACCTGGACGCAATAGGTCCTCATCCAGGAACTTTGAATAGTTGATGAGGAAGCTAGGCCCTGTGCTGCTCTTTACAGTCATTCTGGAATCATCTAGGATTTCAGTGATTGTGGCCAATATAAGTGGAGGTGACCTGAATCTTTCAACTTCACCTCTTAATGATTTTAACTCTCTTTCCAAGCGTATCTTCTCATTTTCAGTTAGAATCTTATCTTTTTCAAGCTTTCTAACCTTCCACATAAGATTACGTTTGGTTTTTGTATTCTCTGCCTTTAGCAGATCCACTTCTTTTTGAAGTTCCTCAATTGTTTTAGGTTCCTCTACCTCTTCGATAGGGGTAGGGCGATTAATATTTTGAACTTCATTTGGAGAATCTTCCATAATATACTCCTCCTTTAATTATAGTTTCTATTCTCATTATGAATATAAATTTTACAACTAATTTAAATCAAGCCTTAAAATACAAAATCAACTCAATCCTACAGCTAAACTTAAATCAAATTAATCAATAACATATAAAATTAGAATTAAAATTAACCCTAATATAATCTAATTATTTCGTAGATTATAAAATAATTTATACATAGTAATATATAAAGTTTTTCTTAATTTTAGTAAGAAAAATATTTAAAAAAAATAATGAGATAATTGAAAATTATCTTCTTTTGATTTTTACAATGCTTCCTAAGGTATTTGGACCTGATGCTGAACTTTTAAATGATTCCAAATCCATATCATCATATTTTTCTATCAATGTTATATTCAATGTCTTTTCAAGCTTTTTGGCCAATTTGGAATCAGGTTCCATCTTACCGGATTCAATCCTGTTGATGACTGAAACCCTTTCATTGATCTTTGCACCCAATTCTTCTCTAGTCCAACCTTTAGATTCGCGAGCCTGTCTTACAAGGATGTTGAAGTCTTCTGCAAGCTCATCCATAGGCTCTTCTCTACGCCTTCTTTGAGCACTCTGACTCTTATTTTGAGACCTGTTCTTATTTTGAGGATTTCCCTTCTTATTCCTTGAAACAAATTTTCTCTCAAGAGGAGTGTCTCTTTGAACTCTGCCATATTTAGAACATTCCTTACAAACTTCTAAAACTGAACCATCAATCTTTGTTCTTATAGGTTTTCCTTCAATAGGTTTACCACATATTTCACATTCCATATTTAAATATATGATATTTTTTAATTAATTTTAAGAAGTCTTATGACTAATAAAACTTAAGAAAATTAAGAAAAAATAGCATTAAACTAAAGAAAAAATAACAACAGTAAGATTAAGAAAAGCATTAAATTAAAAAAAAATAAAGAATGGGAAAGATTAAGAAAAATAAAATAAATTATTGAAAAAATTAAGTATAATCATTTTTAGGATATTTGCTACCATTTTTACTGGTTTTATAATCTTTCATTTCTGTAGACTGTTTCTTGCCAGAGTAATATCCGCGAAATACCTTTGCATTATTTACTGTCTTATTCAGTTCATTATAATCCTCATAATCATTGCTGATAACGACAATGTGAGCGGGAGGATGGATCTTCTTAATCTGCAAGATTGCAGTTGAAGTGTCTTCCTTAATTCGAAAAGCGGTAGCCACATTTGATTTTGTTCTTAAAGGAGCTTTCAATATGTTTTCAACGATTTTATCTGCATATTTTGCATCAATCACTTTAGGTTTTGTTGATAAATTTAATTGTGCATGCCTTTCAACATCTGCAATTGCATTTAGAATTTTTGCATTGTTTTCTCCTCTAATTAATACCAAAGCCATAATATCCCTATAAACAAATGATTATAAACAAAAGATGATTTTAAATAAGCCATCAAACTATCTAATGCCCTAAATTTAAAATCGATTGGAAAAATAAATTTTTATAAATTTTTTTAAAAAAATTGAAAATCATGTAATTTTCAAGTAAAAAGAAAATAAATCATAAAAAAATGATTTATATTAACTAATAATCTATATATTAATTTATATCTTTTTATTTAAATAGATTACTATTAAAAACTAATTAAATTTAAAAATAAACAATAATATTTATAATATTGAATAAAAAGAAATAAATATTTAAAAAAAAATGAATAATAATTAAATTTAATTAAATAGATAAAAAAATAACTTAAAAACATTGGAAAAATATGAATAAATAAACAACGAATTAATCAAGAATAAAATGAACAAAAAGAGAATAAAAATAAAAATTTTAGAGAAAAAGGCTACTAGGAAACCCTATCTCTAAATGATTTAAGCAATCTTGTTCTAAATACCACCAAGACAATTAAAACAAATCCAATTGCAGTTTGAATTGATCCTAAGATGGTAAGCACTATAGAGTTGATAGGCAAATTCCATGCAGGAGAAGTTCTGCCATTAGGCAAAGGATTGTAATATACACCTACAGCACGGACATCAGGTTTTACATTCAAGTCACTAGGCTCTACATAATCCACACCTACAATAAGGCCATTATTAATACCCTTATTAATGGATCCTGCAATTGTCGATGCATTATAACCATACTTCTTGACTGATGCCTTAACCACTTCCCGGGTAATGTCAGCCAGTCCACCCTTATCACTTCCATAAACTGAAACTGATACCGCATCCTTGGAAATTGTAATCTCATTGATTAAAACGTCTGTAGCGGAACGGACTTCCAATTCCTCACTACAGATTGGACATACGTTATAGTTTTCAGCATCAGGGTAACCTGTTGCCCAACCACAATGCAAACAAACTTTGGAATAGTTTTCATCCATTGGATAACCTGTGGTATTTACCTGTTCAGGTACAAACATATCTCCAGTACTGATTAATGAAACAAGGTTTACTGCACCTCCACCGTATTTCTCACCGGAATCTCTAGCAACTTCCTCCATAGCCTTTCCGACGATGTAGGTGGCAGGATAACCATCCCTAATCATTTTTCCAATATTTACTGCAGTTTCTCTACGTACCCGTTCTGCAGTACCTGACATAGGGTTACCTTCACTGTTCCTTAAGTGGATGATCGCTCCTTTTGAGCCTTGAGGTAACTGGACAACGCCACCGGTATGGTGAGTGACCCTTATGGTTCCATCATTATCCACAACAACAAGATATGCATTATAGTCTCCACCAATGGCAGCACCCATTGTAGGTCCTCCGATAACTAGACGAATACCTTTAAATCCACTTGCCAAAGCAGCTGCAGCTGCAGGGCTTGAACCATGTTGCATAGCTCCAAGTGCATCAATAATCGCATAGTTCCTTTCTGTACCATTACCTTCACCCCCTGAAAGCATGGCATAACCATCATCCTTGGACATGATGAAAGATGACTGGAACATATTGTTTGCAAAGGACATACTTCCTGCTGCAGCACCATTTGGATCTTCACAGGTAGGGTCAGTAATTACAATTACATTACAAGTGGCTGAAGCACTGGCAATTACTGTAAAGAGCATTAAAACTAAAAATAATAAACCAATACCCATATTAAATTTCTTACTCAAATTCTAACCTCCTATCCAGCAATACTATAATTATAAACACTTGTTGATGTATCCTGATTTAAATTATCAGTAGCGGTAGTACTGTTTGCTGTAATATTAATAGTTGAGAAATCTTCAATAACTGTAACTGTAACGATACCAGTATCCCTATTTACACTAACATCAGCTCCGGCAATAGGTGCAATTGTAGTACCTGGAATTGTTGATTGCCTTACGAATTTCTCTGCATTTGCCTCAGCTTCAGTAACGGGCAGTTCCCGTATGGATGTCTTAAGTATATCCCCATCGATATAACTGCCTTCCCTCAAACCGGAATTCTGAACATTATACCTAATGCTGTCAATAGGAACAATGTCATTTCCCTTAACGATAATTCCTGCAATAGGAACACCTTCAACGACTTCAGCAGAGGATGCATATGCCACATAGATTATCAATCTACCGCAAACAATCAAGATGAAAGCCAATAATAAGATTATTAAAGTATCTCTCCTAATTTTAATAAACATAACATGCCTCTATAAATATAAATTCAATAAATTTAAAAACTTTTTAAAAGTTTATTTTTCTTAAAAATTATATTAGACACAATCCTAAAGGATTGCAAATAAAATATAATATAACTATCTATTTAATTTACATTATATTAATACTTATCTATGGAATAAAAAGAGCAAAAATAAATGAAAAAACAGAATAGAAAAAAGAAACAAGATAAATCCTAGAGAAAGAAACAAGAAAAATTCTAGAAAAAAATAAAAATAAGTGAAGTAAAAAATGATTTATAATTTAGTCATCAAATCCATTATGGAAAATGGCTCTCCCTCTTTTCTAATCCTAGGTGCACCACCGAATGCAGCCAATGCATTTTTCTTAAAGTCCTCATTGGCCCTTCTTGAAACTTCACCAAAAATCATCTTATAAGCTTCACATTGAGGATCAACTGCCCTTGGAGATTGAGTGGCAACGATTCCATTATAAGGACATCCTCCTCTGCAGAACTTAATGAACTTGCAATCTGCACAGTCCTCATCAACAAAATTCTTGAATTCCATTAATTTTTCCCATGCTTGAGACTTTTCCAAATCCTCCATTGAAGGCTCATCATAAACATTGCCCATAATGTATTCATCCATTCCAACAAAACGGTAACATGGATATATGGACCCATCGTGGCCTACAGCAAGGGTAGTGCCCATACAATCATTGAATGTGCAGAGAGTGCCAACCCTTCTAAGACTGCTTTTTGCAATATGGTCCAAGTCCATTATGGCAAACTTATCCAAATCATAAAGGTATTTTTCCAACCAATCAATCAACAGTTTTCCATGCTCTTCTTGAGGAAGGGCCCATGGATCTGCATTATCCCCACGCAGTGATGGCAATGCTGCATGTATCTTTAAATTTAATCCATTTTCCTTAAAGAAATCATAAATTTCATCTGAGAAATCCTTGGAATATGAGGTGAATGTGCAAACAAAATTAATTTGTATGCCATTATCAGTAGCCAATTTGACTGATTTCATTGTCTTGTCAAAGTAGCCTTCCCCTCTTTGATAATCATTGATTTCCTTTGGACCATCAATGCTTGTGCTTATGGCTATATTATATTTTGAGAATAACTTTGCCATATCCTCATCCAAAAGCCATAAATTGCTTTGCAGGGAAAAGCCTTCAGTTTCATGAGTGTCAGCATCATTAAGCAATGGAAGTGCCTTTTCGTAGAATTCATAACCTGCAAGCAAAGGTTCTCCTCCATGGAAAGTGAAATGTACAGGCTCATCCCTAAAATTAGCTAACCATTTTACAATCTGATTAATTACATCAATATCCATTAACCCTGCATCCTCTTCAGAACCCCAACAATAGGAACAATTTGATGGGCATCCTAAAGTAGGTATGATCATTACATGAAAAGTCATTCAATCCCTCAAAAATAAATCAAATTTTAAAAAAAACAATAATCAGCCATCATATTTATTATTAAAGTTTTTTATTCAATTCGCCAATAAGCTCTTTTTTCATTGTCTCCTCTTCTGATCTTTCTAAATCCTTGCCAGTTTCAAAGACATAACCGCAGTTATCACATTTAAACTCCTTTAACTCAGCATGTGCATGATGATTGTCAATAAATCTCCTATGAGCAGTTTTATCAGTAGAGCCACATTTAGGACATTTAGCCATAAGATCTTCAAATTTCATTATTATCTCTCCTTAATTTTTTAAAAATTATTTGATTAATATGATAGATTCATATCAATTAATTTTAAATAATATAATATTGTTTGTCATTATTAATATAATTTAATTTGATTCCATGAAAAATTTATTAAAAATAGTAAGAAAGGAACTGAAAAAATTAAAAAAAAAATAAAAAAGTGTATGAAAAGGCCCAAATTACAAGGAATCTGAAAAGCTATCAATTAGTTCATCAATATAATCGAATTTTGCAATCTGTTCGAGCCAATGAGATGGAATATCATCATAACCATAATAGATTCCAGCCAAACCACCTGCAATAGCCGCAGTTGTATCGGTATCATCTCCCAAGTTAACAGCTGCCAAGGCAGTTTCCTTATATGAATCATTATTTAAAAGACACCACAATGCAGCTTCAAATGAAGTTATTACATATCCTTTGCCACTTACTTCCTCTCTTGAAGCATTCTTCAAATCCCCTTTAAAGATTTTTTCTGCCTCATCAGAGATAAGATAATTGTATTCATCTTGCAGATCACCATCATTGGAATAGTATTCATTGGCAAGTTCAATCCCATTGGCTACAAGTTCTTCCAAAGATAGGCCATTATCCTCAAAACTGTTTTTTAAGAGTTCAATAGCTATAAGAACATATGTTCCGCAAGCAATTTTACATCTTTCATGCCTATGTGTCAAAGAAGAGAGGTTATGAATTGCATTCATCATATCATCTTGTGAAAATGAATATTTCAAGGATAGGAAATAGATAAAGAATGCTATAGGCAATATCCTCATTAAGGAACCGTTTCCACAATCGCTTACATAGTCTCCACCACACAATAGGGGTTTGCAATTTCGCCAATAATATTCTTCAATTGCCATTCTGGTTGTAATGCCTACATCAAAGACTTCACCATGAGGTGAATAATCCGCCTTAACCAACCAATCAGAAAATCTTTTCATTATGTCCTCATAATCTATAATCTCTGAAATATCAATATTGGAATCTTCCATATTGTCCTTATTTGACTTTAAGGAAAAAGTCAATCCATCCAAAGCAGCTAAAGCCAAGGACTGTCATCAGACCAGGTTCCAGGCCTTTGATTGTATGTTCCAAAGCCAATCATATCAGTCATGGGATTCTCATTGCAAAATCCTCTAGAACTGAATTCATAAGGAACTCCCAACGCATCAGCGACTACAATCCCAAAAATGCCACTTTTTATTAAATAATTCTTTTTTCTTCACTCATATTAAAACCCATTATATTTTTAGATACTTTTATCAAAAAGCAAGTTTTTGAAACTATCTCTAAATTTTTTGATCAGTTCATACCCAAGACCTTTAAGAATTCAATAGCTTATAAATCTTTTTAAATTGATAAAAAATCCAATTTAACTAAGAAATAATTAATTAAATAGATAAAGTATAAGTATAAATAAACTATAAATATTTAGTTATACTATATAATTGTAATATTTATTTTTTATCATTAATATTTTCTAGGTAAATAATATGGCATTAGAGATACTTAAAAAAGGAACTAGTGAAAATTTCCTACTTAAACAAATCGTAAGAAAAAATTTCACATCTAAATATAAGGACTCATTCATTGGAGTTCTTTGGAGTTTTTTAAATCCATTGATAGAGATGGCATTATTGACCGCAATTTTTTCTACAGTTTTTGCAAGGAGTATTGAGAATTTCCCAGTTTACTTTTTAACTGGAAGAATTGTTATCAACTTCTTTAATAGTGGAACAAAAATAGCTATGAATTCCATTAAATCCAACAGAAGTATTTTTAATAAGATCTTTATACCTAGATACATTTTTGCACTGGGAGGAATCTGTTCAGAATTCCTGAATTTCCTGATGTCAGTGCTTGTGCTGATTGCAATAATGATTTTGACCCAAGCTCCTTTCTATCCTATGGCCCTCCTGTCAGTTATTCCTATAGGGGTACTGTTCCTGCTGATTACAGGAGTTGGATTGATCTTAGCTATAGTCTGTACCAAATTCTCAGACATTGCATACCTATATAAAATATTTACATCATTATTGGTTTACGCATGTGCAATATTTTACCCAATAACCAGTGTGCCTCAGCCAATGAGAGGATATATGGAACTAAATCCGGTTTATGGAATCATTGCACAATTCAGATGTTTTGTTATGGAAGGACAATTCCCATCAGCCAAATTAATGTTGACAACATTCGCATTTTCCCTAATTATTTTCATAATTGGAATATTAGTGTTCAGAAAATACCAAAACAGAATTACATTAGAGCTATAAAAATTGGAGAGATTATATGGATAATACAGAAGGCGAAGCTAAAAAAATCAAGACTCAAATCATTCCAGCTATTCATAATACTGTATCTCTTCAAGCTTATTTGCAGACTGAAGATGGAGAACCGATTCCTAATCAAAAAGTATATTATAAGATCTATACCCTTAACGATAGGGATGATGTCTATTACGAAAGAATAAGTGATGAGGAAGGTAAGGTTCATTTAACTCTCAATGTAAAGAGAAACTTAACATTGGAATTGATATATTACGGAAATGACCAATACGAAGAAACAAAGATAAGGACCGTTAGAGTGAAGCCATCCCAAGAAGAAAAGGATATGAAACACAATGACCCATATCAAGTGAAAATAAGGGAAGAGGCTAAAAAGAAAAAAGAGGAAGAGAAAAAGAAGAAACAGGAAAATAAGTTAAAAAAGATTGAAGAATATGAACTGAGCCAAAGCCAATATGAAGGCAGCGAAGAGAATATTTCAATTGAATTAAGAAACGTTTCCTTAAGCTTTAAAATAGGCAATGACAAAATAGATAACCTAAAGGAATATGTCATTAGAACCTTAAACAGAACCAAAGAAAAGAAAACCATTTTTAAAGCCACCGATAATGTTTCCTTTAAAATATATAAAGGTGAAAAGGTCGGAATCATAGGTTTCAATGGTGCAGGCAAAAGTACATTGCTTAAGATTATCTCTGGAGTGTACGCCCCTGATGAAGGAGAGGTGATAGTTAATGGTAATATCGCTCCTTTGTTATCTTTAGGTGCAGGATTCGATAAGAATTACTCTGGAAGGGAAAACATATTTTTAAACGGTGCCATTCTTGGATACGATGAGGAATTCCTAAAGGAAAAATATGATGAAATCCTTGAATTTTCAGAGCTTGGGGAATTCATTAATTTGCCTGTAAAGAATTATTCCTCAGGTATGTTATCTAAACTTGGATTTTCCATAGCAACCATTGTAGACCCTGATATTCTCATTCTTGATGAGGTTCTTGGAGTTGGAGACATAACATTTAGAAAGAAAAGTAAAGAAAAACTCAAGTCACTAATGGAATCACATACCACAGTATTGCTCGTTTCACACTCAATAAATGAAATTAGAAGCATATGCGATAAGGCCATCTGGATTGATAAGGGAAGAGTAGTGGAAGTTGGGGAAGTCAATTCCGTTTGCGATCACTACGAAGAAGAGGCCAGGAATGTGAGTAAGGAAAAAACCAAAAAGCTCAAACCAAAAAGATTTTAATTTTAGCTATAATTCAATAGCTAAAACTTTTTTTTATTTTGAAAAGATGCTTTAAAAAAATAAATAACTATTTTTAAAAAAATAATGATAAAATAAATAAGCTCCTTTTAAAAATAATAA
>JAUNXF010000132.1 GCA_030539935.1 Methanobrevibacter sp. | reverse complement strand
AATTAATAAAAAATACAAAATGAAAAATTATTCCTTCAAGTATTCACATACCTTTTCACCTGCAAACAAACATACCTCAACACATGGAGACTTGTCATCACCATCTTTTGAGATGTATCCGCAGGTTACAGATTCATATTTGTCCTTAAAGTCATTAAATAACTTTTTAGATGCTGAAATGATTTCCTTTTCATCATCACAAATTAATCCTAAAGCCATAATTGCACCGGTTACAGCACCACAGGTTCCTTCAGAGAAAGTTCCTCCAATCCCACCAGAGAAACCTTTACCTAAAAGGGCCAGATCGACATCATCAAATCCTGCAACATCACATATTCCCATAAGAGTAGATTGTGAACAGCTGTAATCCTTTCTGTATTCTTCTATTTTTTTAACTACTTCTTTTGAATCCAAATCCATAAAAATCCCTCATCAATTAATTGAATCAATTCCAAATTATTTAATGAATCTTCTAATCAATCAAATAATCTTAAAACATTGTTATAATTAATATTAATTTTAATGCTTATAAATTTTTATAAAATCATTAAAAAATAGCCATCCGGAAAATAAAGAATAAAAAAGAAATAACAATAATTATTAAAAATAAAAAAAGAAATAATGAAAATCCCTAAAAACAATAACAAAAGAAATAATAAAAAATCTAAAAAAAATAAAAAAGAAAAAAGACTAGTTGTGATAAGCTTCACAACTTTGTCTATTCAATGCATGCTTGTGAACATGCATATGCTTTATGCCATTTTCTGTCTTGATTTCATCAATTATCTTAATGCCATCATGTGAATGGGAATGCTCTCCATCATTGTGGAAATGATAATGGGAATGTTCAACATTTTCAGTATCAATCTTCTTGATTGAATCATCAAATTTTCGGTCATAAAGCAATGCAGCATTCAATACGACAAGACAGGATCCTGCATTGTGAACAATAGCACCTGTAACAGGATTCAATAATCCCAAAACGGAACAGACAATGGCCACTGCATTGATTGTCATGGAAATTATAATGTTTGCCTTTATTGTAAACAATGTTGAATTTGAAAGCTTCTTAAGATATGGAATCTTGCCTATGTCATCACCTAAAAGTGCAATGTCTGCAGCTTCAATTGCCACATCACTTCCAACTGAACCCATAGCTACACTTACATCAGCAGTCTTAAGTGCAGGAGCATCGTTTACACCATCTCCAATCATACAGACTTTCTTTCCTTCCCCTTTAAGCTTTTCAATCCAATCCAGCTTTTCCTGAGGGAGCAGATTTCCATAAACCTTGCCGATTCCAACTTGAGAAGCAAAATAATTGGCAGTTTCAGTATTATCTCCTGTAAGCAATATGGTTTCAGTTCCCAAATCATGCAAGTTCTCTATCATGGCTTTGGAATCTTCACGTATCACATCAGACAATCCGATTAAACCTATTATCTCCCCATTTAATGCAACAATGATTGAAGCTTTTCCTTCATGCTTTAACTGATTCAAAAGGGAATCAACATGACCTTCAATATTATTTTCTGATAGAAATTTGGAGTTTCCTGCATATATGAGACCATAAGAATTTCTAGAGCTTACCCCTTTACCGGGATACATCTTAAAGTCTTGTGGCTCTTCAATATCGATTTTAGCTTCATTTGCCTTATCAACAATAGCTTTAGCCAATGGATGCTCACTTAATTTCTCACAGGATGCAACAATGCTTAAAACATCCATTTCATCCAAATCATCCTTTAAGGAGATAATATCTGAAACCGCTAAATTACCATAAGTCAAGGTACCAGTCTTATCGAACACCAAGGTATTCAATCCGCCTAATGTTTCAAGTGCTTCACCTGACTTGATCAATACACCATATTTTGTTGCCTGACCAATGGCTGCCATAATTGCAGTTGGTGTAGCCAGTATCAATGCACATGGACAGAACACTACAAGCACAGTAACTCCCCTTTCAATATTTCCAGTGATTAGCCATGCTGCAATTGCAATGAAGAGTGCAACCGGAACAAGCCAAGTTGCCCATTTGTCTGCAATCCTTTGAGTTGGAGCCTGCTTTTCATCAGCTGCCTTTACAAGGTCAATCAATTTTTGAAGTGAGGAGTTTTCACCTAAGCTGGTTGCCCTAATGTCAATTGCACCATAAAGATTCATGGTACCACAGAACACTTCATCCCCTATCTCCTTGTCAATCGGCAATGACTCACCAGTCATGATTGATTGGTCAAGAGATGAACTTCCTTTTATGATTTCACCATCAACAGGTACGCTTTCACCAGGAAGAATTCTTAAGATATCTCCAATCTTAATGTCATCAACAGAAATCATTTCTTCCTTGCCATCAACAATTCTCCTACCTGTTTCTGGGGTTAAGTTAATAAGATTCCTTAATCCTTTTTTAGCCCTTTCAACTGTCCAGTCCTCTAAAAGGGCACCTAATGCCATAATCCATGCAACTTCACCTGCAGCGAATATCTCACCAATGAGGAGTGATGCAACCATAGCTATTGCAATGAGGAGTGCAGATGAAACCCACTTTTCACGAATCAATCGAGTCATAGCCAAGAGGAGCATTGGAATACCACTAATTATCACCGCACCCCATGCAGGGTTCAGGTAAATTGGAGTGTCAATTCCAAATATCATGAATATTACAGCAATCAAGAGAAATATACCTGAAATAATGGTCATCTTTAGACCAAACAGGTAATCGGTTATTTCATCAATCATATAGACACCTTCTTTGAAAATAATTTTTTAGATTAAATTGTAAATTTTACTTTTGCAAAATTTTATTGAAAATTAAAAAGTATTACTTTTTTATACTTTTTTATAGTTTTAGTATTACTAATTATAATATTATACTATGAAATATATAAAAGTTATTACTTTTTTTGAGTTTATTTATATACTAAGTATTACTTTTTAAAAAATTAGTAAAAAAATTAATCAAAAACAGGTCTAAAAAAGTGAGAATTAATAAAAATAATAAAAA
>JAUNXF010000051.1 GCA_030539935.1 Methanobrevibacter sp. | reverse complement strand
ATTAAAATTTAATTAAAATTTAAAATGATCTATAGGACTAATTCAATTATTAGGGGAGATTTGCATTAGTGAAAGTGATATTCTAAAGTCAATCAGCAGTGATATTGCAATTGATTTCGACTCTGAAAAACAGGCTAAAATTGTTTATGACTCTATTTTGCTTGAATTTGAGACTGCTCCTGATTATAGGTCCTCTATGGATTTGAAATTGGATAAAAATCAAATCATAATCACTATAGATGCAGAGGATGCAACTTCCTTTAGGGCATCTATCAATTCAGCAATCAAATGGATTAAACTCTCTGTTGAAATAAATGAGTTAACTGAAAGCTAATTTCAGCTGCCAAGATTGCTTCAATTAAACAATAGTTTTAAATATTTAACTAATAATATATTATAGTATAATGATTTATTAGCTAATGGATAATGATAATTTAGATGGAAATTATAAATTATTGTTCTCTGAATTTTTTACTTTTAAAAATTAAACTAATAACTTTATTTATAAAAAAGATTTAAGGTGAAAATATGGAAATTCCACAAAATATACAACATCAATTAAACCAATTCCAACAATTACAACAACAAGCTCAAGCTGTTACTGTTCAAAAGCAAAATGTTGACATTCAATTAAGAGAAACTGAAACTGCTCTTGCAGAACTTAAAAAAACTCCAGAAGGTGCTGAAGTATATAAATCTGCAGGAAACTTACTTATTAAGGTTGAACGCAATGAAACTTTAGAAGATCTTGAAGATAAGGTTGAAACTCTCAAGTTAAGACAACAAACCATGGCTCGTCAAGAAGAAAGAGTCATGAAAAAACTTGAAGAAATGCAAGCTACCATCCAACAAGCTATGGGCGGCTTACAAGGATAGGCACATTTCAAGTTTTCTATAGTTTGAATAAAAAGTTAAATGGATTCTCAATCTATTTTTCTTTTTTTTATTTAGGAAATTTTAATTCGTATGTTATAAAATAATTTTTGATAATGGATTTTTTATCAAATATTTTAAGCATGGAAATTTTTGAATATTTTTTTAAGGTGTGGCTATGGTATCAAAACTTAAAAAATTATCAGAAGATGACCTTGATGATATCTCTGATTTTTTTGCAGACATAATCGAGAAAAAAATTTCAGCATCTGTAAAATCTCAAAAAGAAATTTTGGCTATGGATGTAAATATAAAAATTGATTATAATGATAAAAATGAACAACTTAGTGTAGATGTAGATGTTGATATTGATACAGATGAACTATCCAAGTTATCAGATGAAAGAATCAATGAAGTAATCGATGATGCATACTTAGAACTTGATGAATACATTAATGAGCATTACAGAGAATGAACACATTAGCCTTTAACACTTTTGTGTAAAAATTTTATTGTGTATTTTTAGTTTTTTAACTTTTGTGTAAAAATTAGTTGTGATTTTTTTTTATCTGAGTGAAAATTTTTATAATTTTTTCAAGTTTATAAAATTTTATTCTTTAGAATTTTTATTTCAAAACTTAACAGATATTTTTTGAATTTTAAAGTTTTAATAAGGTGAGGATATGAGTCAAATAACAAATATATTTTTCAGTCCATCTGGAACTACTAAAAGAGTGCTAAGTCAGATGGCCAGCAACTTCGATGAAGAAAATGAAATTTGTGATTTATTATACTTTGATGGTGAAAAGGAGTTCTCTGGTGATGATATAGTTATTGTTGGGATGCCTGTTTTTGCAGGAAGAATTCCAAAAACAGCAAGAGCCAGATTATCTAAATTGGCTGGTGACAATACTAAGGCAATTGCAGTCGTTAACTATGGAAATGCTCATGTTACCGATGCATTGATTGAGCTTGTCGACTTATTGAAGGAAAATAATTTTGATGTAATCGCTGCAGCATCCACTATCAGCCATCATTCCATCTTTGATGGTGTGGCTGTTGGAAGGCCTGATGAGGCGGACATTGAAAAGATCAATGAATTTGCACAGAAATGCATTGAAAGAATAAAAAATGAGGAGTCTTTGGAATCTGAGATTCCAGGCAACAGGCCTTATGTGGATTATAAGCAGCTTCCATTTGTTGTCTCATGTGATGTGGATAAATGTGTATTCTGTCTTGAATGTGTATCAGTATGTCCTGAAAATGCCATTCCGGATGATGATCCTGCAGCTATAGATTTGGACTTATGTTCAAGATGCACTTCCTGCATCAATATATGTCAGGAAAATGCAAGGGGATTCACTGGTGAAGCATTTGAGGCTAAAAAGCCAATGTTTGAAAAAGTGAATGCTGAAAGAAAAGAGCCTGAATTTTATTTCTAGGCTTATTTTTATTTTTCTATTTTCCATTTTCTTTTTATTTTATTTTTTCTATTACTCTATTTTCTTTCTTTTCATTGATTTTTTTATTATCCCCTTTTCTTTCTTATTATTCTTTCTATTTCTATTTTTCTAAATTCTTTTATTTTTTTCTATTTTTCATTTTATGGCGGTTATTTGTTATTTTCTGTATTAAGTTTTATGGTGCAATTGTTTAATCAATGTGCACCATTAATCATTCTTAATCCTGGAACCTTATCAAAAATCCATAATATGAACCATGAAATTCCAATAATGACTATTAACATTATAGGCAACCATATTAGCGGATTCCAGGTAAATATAGGAATGTAATTTTGGCTGAACCATTTAAAGAAAAGCAATGGATTGTAATGTATCAGATAAATACCATAGCTGAATGTGCTTATGGAAAATATTATCTTAAACATGAAGGAATCCTTAAAGAATAAATAAATTTTATTCATGACAGATCCGACCTTTTCAGATGCAATAACAGCAAAATATCTGATGAATGCATAGAATCCTGCTGATTGGAATACCACAATTATGGTCAGGTACTTGTAGTAGATCAATTTGCTTTTTATAATTGCCATTGATAATGTGTAGTCTATTGTAATGTATGTGAATACCAGAAAGATTATTAAAGAAATTATCAGTAAATGTGAATCGGATAGGCTAAATTTCTTATTGGATAAGTAGTACCCCAATACAAAGTATCCTAGATATCCTGCAAAATAACTTAATTCAAAAAAGTGGAACGGATATTGGCCTATAGTATTTAAAAACATTGTAAATGCCCAAATAGCCAAGAAGTATTCGATCCCTTTCATTCCATATTCTTTGATGAATGAGTTGATGACTGGAATAAATAGGTAAACTCCTAAAATCATCCATACAAACCAATAGTTATTTAGATACATCTGTATGATGCGGCTTACTGTTGCAGCATTCCCTTCAAAGTATATTTTAGAGAAGAGTACGACAACTCCCCAAAATAGGAAAGGTATTAAGACTCTTATGTATCTTTTCTTAAGAAAGCTTCCCAGTTCATAATCCCTATTTAGCAGTAATGTTCCGCTGATCATTAGGAATAATGGAACCCCAAGAACACCAAAATCTATGAATGGTGCACAAAGTATCTTGTAGCTGCTCACTGTTGCATTTAGGAAAAATTGCCGAGTCACATGGGCTAAGATTACAAAGACAATAGCTATTGCCCTAATAAAATCCAAATAAAAAATCCGTTTCTTACCATTTACCATTTTATACATTTTATCACATTTTTTTCAATTTCCTTATTATATTATTTTTGTCTTATATCATATTAAGTTTTATTGATTCCCTATTTTTTTTATTTTTATTGCATGCTTTACATAAACTTTTTAAGTTATGCATTACATATTATATAATGTTACAATGATATTATGTGATGTTAAATGAATTATTAATATGATATAAGTGGTGTATTTAATGAAGTATTATGCAGATAGATTTAAAAAACTAAAACAAAGAAGCTTTTGTATTGCACTTTGGTTTCCTTTTTATATATTGAGTAGGAATAAAGATCAACTCATTCTTACAGCATTTATTACAACCAGATTTAAGAATCCGGTTAATTTATCCAAATTCAAATTAAAAATCGGTGATAAGACCCATGGATATAGGATAATTACACCATTTCAGGATATTAAAAAACCTCATAAAAGACATTTTGGTCTCTTTAGGGTTAGAATTGATGTGTCTGAATTAAGCGAATATCCTAAGCATAACCTTGTTGCATTGCATGGGAAAAATGATAACTCCATTCTTTTCAATGGAAGAAGCAAATCCTATAAGCGTAGAGTGTCTAAAAGGCTCTTTGACCCTGAAAATGATATGGTGGCCTATTTTAGAGAGTCAATTAATGGAAAATTGATGTTGACAGTTCGTGAAAGAACTGAAACAGACAGTACCAAAGCTCATATACAGATAATCTGTGCATTCATTTTATCCAAGTTCATGAGAATATTCCAAAAGAAAAGCCCTGTTTTCATGTATGAAAAATTTGGCAGATATGAGGAAGGTGCTTCAATCCTATTTGAATATTTGATAGACCATGGATATACCAACACTTATTTAATTGCAAATCCAGAATTCCTTCCTAAGGATTTGGATGAAAAATATCTTGCTAATATCATTGAAAGATTCTCATTTAAGCATTACTTATATTATTTCCTATCCGATGTTTTTGCCTCAAGTGAACAGATTATACGTGCTGTTGATTTGGAATCCCCATCATTCATACTATGGAAACATTGCAGAAAGGGATACCGTAAGACCACACACATTCATTTGGAACACGGAATCACCTATATGTTGAATTTCAACTCTCCAAACCGTGTTGGAGGCAAAAAGATACATAAGGCTCCATTCTATAGGCAAGTTCATGTTGCTTCATCTAAAAAAGAGGCAAGGCATTTTATGGAAGAGGGGCTTTATGATGAGGATGAACTCTATTTCGCTGGAATGCCTAAGTTTGATACAGCCATTGGCCATGAAGGGGCAGATAAGCTCGTTATCATGCCAACATGGAGGCCTTGGGAAATAAATGAGGCAATGATTAATCCGGAAAACACTACATATTTCAAGTTCTTAAAGAATATTGTAGATGCAGTTCCTGAAGAATTGGAGGATAAGATGATTGTTCTTCCTCACCCTATGTTCAACAACATCCTTAATAAAAGAAGTGATGGGGAATATGAGGAATCATATGACAAGATCCTAAGGGACACCAGGCTTCTGATTACTGATTATTCAAGTATTTCATTTGATGCCTTCTATAGGGGAAGCAATGTCATATTTGACTGGACTGAAAAGGAATACTGTATGGAAAAGTATGGTGGAAACACTCATATCAAGCTTACTGAAGAGGAAGCATTCGGTTACGTTTGCTATAATCAGGAAGAGCTTAAGGAAGCAATCAAAAAGGCCTACTATGAACCTCAAAAACAGGAATGGATTGACAATTACATGACCATTAATGAATTCCATGACGGCAAAAACTGTGAAAGAGTTATGCAATGCATGGAAAAGGATGGTCTTTTATAATTTAATGAATCTTGATGAATGGAATTCTTTCCATTTATCTCTTTCTTCTTTTTCTATTTTCTTTTATTTTTTCCAATATTTTTTTATTTTCTTTCAATCTTTTCTTCTTTTTCTATTTTGTTTTTTAAATTTATTTTTTATTCTTGAATATTTTTTATTAAAATTTATTTAATAGTTTAAATAAAATATTATTATAAAAGACTTATGCATTTTACTAAATATTTTAGTTAAAACAATTATAAAGGAGATTAAAATGGTTTTTCGTGATGTATGCTTATCCCCGTTTATTGGTTTTATATTAGGGTCTGTATTTATTATTGAACTGTGTCAATTCAGATATCCTGCTGATTATACACAATCATTTATGTTTTGCTTGCCCTATTTCTTAAAGTTCATTGTAATCATATTGGTTGTGGCATTGATTCTCACAGCTTTAACAGCAATTTATGATAAGATTAGGAACAATCCCTTTGAAAAGGATGATCTTTTAATGAGTTTTGCATCTATCTTCATTGCAATGATGGTAGGTTTACTGTTGGCAACTTTTTATTGGTATTACCGTTTGACTTATGATTTCCAATCATTGCCTGAGGATTTAAGGCTAATGGTGAACAGTACTGATATTTCAATGTTATATGCATTAAGCGGCATCTAATTTAATGAACATATTTTTCATTCAATATTTTTTGGAGCTAAAAAATGGATTTTTTTGATGATGTAAATTATTATGGCGTAAAGAAAGTTGTTTCAAATAGGTTAGGCTTAAATAAAAGGAACTCTTTTAGCAAAATAAAAAAATTAGTTGAAAATGGCAAAGATAAGATAGAGTTGAATACCAACTTTACACGGGATATCAAAGAAAGAAGATCTTTCGGTGATATAGAAATTAATAAGGATTTAATCATCGATGGAAAGGGACATTATATTGATGGGGACGGTACAGGATCCATATTCAATGTTGTAAAGGGGAATGTGACCTTTAAGAATATAATCTTTAAAAATGCTTCATCTGCTATTAAGATTTCCAATAAAGAGAGTTCCTGTGAGATCATTGACTGTCATTTTTTAGAAAATTTTTCATATTCCTCTGACAATATAGCCTTTGTGGATAATGAAGGAGTGTTGAAAGTTAAAAATTCCTTCTTTGCCAGCGGGAAGGTGGTTATGGTTTCCAATAAAAATGAATTGGAAATCATTGGCACTGAATTCAAATCAAATGATTCCAATATAAACAATAATGGAAAATTTGAAATCAGGGATTCTAACTTCAACGGAAATAAGATAAGGTTGAATAATTATGAAAATAGTGAAATGACTATTAGCAATGTATCATTTTCAGATAATTTGCATGATATTTTTCATAATTCAGGCATTTTGAGATTAAGCAATATTCATTTTGAAAATAATGATGTTTCCGAATCGATCATCTTTAATGATATGGAAGGTGAATTAAGAATAGATGAATCCAATTTTAAGATGAATAGGCTTGGAATCGGTGCAATTCATAATAATGGATTATGTGAAATCAAGGCTGTTAAATTTGAAGGCAATGAAACTAAATATGACTGGAAAGAGAAAAAAACGGCTGACATTTTCAATGAATCAAAGCTGATATTGGAAGGCATTGAAATAATCAATGACAAAAAAACAATTTTAAATGAAGGAAAAATACTTTTTGATGAATTGGATGATGAAATTATAGATAAAATCGAAAACCATGGAACAATAGGCGCCGATTCTAATGATTTTAGAGATTTGAACGCATTGATTAATGAAAATGAGGAAAATGAAATCATATTGGAAAGTGATTATGCTGTTGATGAACTTGAATTGGAGCTATTTGAATCTGGCATAATGATTATAAAAGACAATCTAATCATTGATGGGAACAATCACACTATTGATGGAAAGGGATTGAATGGATTTTTCACAGTCAATGGAAGGAACATTACATTCAAGAACATCATTTTTAAGAATGGCTCTCCTCAAGGGGATTCTGGAGCTATAAATAATGATTCTTCCAGCAGTTTCCATAATTGCAACTTTGAAAATATGAATGGCAAGCTTTTAAAGAATAATGGAGACTGCAGTTTTCATGATTGCAAATTTGAAAAGTTAGACGGTGTCCTCAACATAGAAAATTATGATTCCATTAAAATTTTTGATTCTGAAGTCACTGAATCTACTGGACTTTCAATTTATAACAATGAGGGCAAGGTTTGCATAAGCAATTCTCACATCATCAGCTCTAAGTCAAATTCTATTGAGAATCTTTCAGGGGAAATATCCATTGATTGTGTCGAATTCAAAACAGACTATAATAATATTGAAAATAATGATGGTTTCATAAAGATTGAAAAAGCGGATTTCAATAATAAGAGGATAACCATAAAGAATATCGATGGGAAAATCGATTTATTCAAGTCAAAAATAAATGCAAGCAATATTATTGAGCCGGCAATTCAAAATTATGGAGGCACCTTAAATATAGATAATTTGGATTTGAATGATTCCCTTTCAGCTATTCTTAATGAAAATGAAGGAACCCTTTCAATAACTAATTCCTCTTTCAGGAATAATAGGGAAATACTAAAAAACATTTCCGGTGAAATAAGCCTGACAGATGTTACTTTTATTGATAATAAAGCTGATGCTGATTTTGATGCATTATCCAACTATAGGGGCCATATGGACATTGCAAGTTGCAGGTTCTTGGGAAACCATGATTATCAAAATGTCATTTTAAATAAGAGCGAATTATTTATCTCCAACTCAATCTTTAGTGATAATGGAGCAAATCAAATAATTAAAAATGAAGATAAGGAAGAAGGTGTCTTGAGCATTAACAATGGGGAATTTGTTGAAAATACCATTGATGCTGCATCTATTGTTAATAATGGGAAAACAACTTCCTTAAGCAAGACAATCTTTGAGAATAATAAATTGATTGGAGGGGGATTTTCTGACATTATCAATGATTCCGGCTTGATTTTTATAAGGCCTATCTTTAAGAATGACACCCAATCCATTTTAAATTTAGGAAATATCAATACCAAGAAGGAATCCAAATCAAAGTATGAAAGGTATATTGACAATAGGGGAGTATTGGAAGATGAGATTCCACCTAAGGAAGAAAGATGCGATTTCAGCTATTTGGATAGTTTAATTCATAATGAGGATAATAGAAAGGAAATATTCTTAAAAAAGGATATCCGGTTTGGAAATTATGAAATTGATTATTATGAAGGCGGAATTGATTTGGATATGGATGGTCTGGTCATTGATGGAAAAGGCAATACGATTTATGGAGATGGCAAATCACGCATTTTCATTATCTCTGGAGAGAATATCACAATTAAGAACATCAATTTCAATCAGGGATTTTCATCTAAGACTTTATTTAATGTCATTGATGGTGGTGGATTGATAAAGATCAATTCAAAGTCTAATGTCAATTTTGAAAACTGCACTTTTGAATATGGCTTTTCGCAAGAGGAAGGTGGAGCAATACATAATAAGGTAGGTTCCACTTGCATTATCAATAATTGCAGATTCCATGGAAATTCCGCTAAGGAAAAGGGTGGAGCCATTGTCAATGAGGGCATTTTGAAAGTCGATGACTCAAAATTCTATGAAAATTCTACTGATGGTTTGGGAGGAGCAATATCCAATTATGGTGATATTGAGTTAACTGATGTTTGCTTTAAGTCCAATGGTGAATTTATTAATCCCCATAATGAGAATTCTGTCAATTATAGTGGTGTAATTTATAATTGTGGAATAGTGGATTCATCTAATGCTGATTTCATATCTAATGATGGCGATGTTATAGTGAATGACCAATCAGGAGCTATGATTCTAAATGAATCTGAATTTAATGGTAATGAGGGAGTTCTTATCCAAAATGATAATCCTGCGGAAGTTACAATAAATGACTCTTCATTTAATAATAACTGTAATTTGGAAGGGCAATATGAAGGATTAATCAATAATTCAGGCAAAATTAATTTCAATAGGAATAGTATCATTGCTAATGCATCTGAAAAATCATTCATCAATAATTTCGAAAATGGAAACATTGAGATTTCAAATTCAGAATTTGAAAATAATGGGTCAGAATCATCAGGGCCTATAATACATAATGACAGATTCTGCAAAATAATTTTCAATCATTCTAAAATGAATAATAATATTAGGCAATGCATTAGTAATTATGGTGAGCTTTCAGTTAGCGCTTCTGACTTTAACAATAACAAAGGTGGAGTAATATTCAATACAGATGGTCTAAGGGTGAATAATTCCAATTTTGAAAATAATTATGCCAGCAATGGTGCAGCTATTTATTCAAGAAGAGGTCATGCAAAGGTAGTCGACTCTAAATTTAAAGGCAACAAAGCAAATAATGGCGGTGCAATATATAATACTGAAGGAGGCCCAATGCATTCAGGACTAGGTCTAAGATCTTGCACTGAAGGCATAATCCTAATTGAAAATTCATACTTTGAAAATAATGGCGCCAGTTCTAATGGTGGTGCGGTATTCAATAATGATGATGGTGCATTAATTGTTGAAAGATGTGAATTCCAAGGGAATAGCGCTCAAAGCGGCGGTGCCATATACAGCATCCATGCTGAATTCAATTATCTAAGGAATAGGCTTGAAATATCCAATTGCAGTTATTCCAATAATAGCCCTAATAATGTTTATACTGATGCTGTATTAAATGAATTTGGATTTTAATTGATTCCGTTAAGATGATAATATGATAGAAACTGATATATTGGTAATTGGTGCAGGGCCTGCTGGTTCTGCTGCTGCAAAACATGCCGCTTTAGGCGGTGCAGATGTAATCCTTATAGATAAGAAATCTGAAATAGGGACTCCTAAAAGATGTGCTGAAGGCATTTATGACCATGGGCTTCAATGGTTAGGCATTGAACCGAACCCTGCATGGGCTGTTCAAAGGATAAACGGAGGAATTATAATTGCACCGGACAGGACAAGGTTAACTCTTGATGAGACTGTCTTGCCTGAAAAGGGTTATATCATTGAAAGAAAGGTTTTTGATAAGTATATGGCAATGGATGCTGCAAGAGCTGGCGCCAAGATTATGGTAAAGACTTTAGCAAAATCAGTCATGAAGGATGGAGACTCAAAAGGACCATTCTACATCATTCATTGTGAACATATGGATGAGCTGATTGAAATTAAAGCTAAAATAGTCATTGCTGCAGATGGCCCTGAATCTCGCATAGCAAAGGCATTCGGCATTAATTCAACAACCAATCCGAAACATATGATGTCTGGTGTTCAATATGAGATGGTTGGAGTCAATTGTGAAAGAATGGACTTGATAGAGCTTCATTTAGGTGCCTTTGCCGATGGAGGTTATGCATGGGTATTTCCTAAGGGAGATGATATAGCAAATGTTGGAATTGCCATTTCCTCAACAAGCAAAAGGCCAGCCATTGAATACTTGAATGAATTCATAGCATCCTATCCTCCTTTAAATAATGCAAAGGCTGTTGAAATCAATGTCGGAGGAGACCCTATTGGCGGTATGATTGAACCTATCTATGATGACAACTTTTTGGTTTGTGGAGATGCTGCAGGTCAAGTTGATCCGATAACAGGAGGGGGAATTATCTTGGGAATGCTTGGAGGAAAGACTGCAGGACAAGTTGCTGCAAGAGCCATTAGGGATAATGATTATTCAAAGGAAAGATTAAAGGAGTATCATGTCTTATATGATGAATACACTCAAGGTGCCATTCCAAAATTGGAAATAGCCCGTGATGTTTATCTCTCTTTAAGTGATGATGATTTGAATCAAATCGTTCATGCCTTTGAGGGACTGGATTATAGAAACATGTCCTTAAGGGATGTTTTAGGGGTATTCTTAAAGATATCTCCACGTCTAGCTTTGAAGTTTGGCAAGTTGTTCAAACTTCTTTTCTAATCTCTTTTTTCTATAGTTTCTGATGGGCCGATTTTTTTCCTGTTTTCTTTATGGTATTTGGATGTCTTTCCTTAAAATCAATTAAATTTTATAAATTTTCAAGTAAACTTTATATACTATAAAGTATAAACTATATTTAAGGGTTCATTCTCTTTATTTTTAATCTTAGCTAGTATTTTTAAACACAATTGGATAAGAAAAGAGATGAATTCTCTTTTCTTTTCTCCCCATTTTTAATTTTTTTATTTTAACTATTTTCTA
>JAUNXF010000010.1:19685-29935 GCA_030539935.1 Methanobrevibacter sp. | reverse complement strand
TCTAATTAAAAAAAAAGATAAAAGAACTTACCTAATTTAAAAAAAGAGATTAATGAACTCATATAATTAAAAAATAGATTGGTAAAGGATTATTTATAATCCTTTACAGAATTGATCAGATTATCCATATTTACAAAGAGTTCCTTCAAATCCTCTTCGGTCTTTTCATCAGACCCCTCAAGAAGAATGAACTCTTCAATAAGGTTATTCATTTCCTCAATAATGCCATTCATAATGCCTATCTTGCCCTTAACGCTTTCATCAAGCCTGACGCTATATTCTGGAGCCAAACTAATGATGCTTAAGGCGGAATCAGCCTGATGATAAAATAACTTATGGCAATTCTTTATAACGGATGTGAACCTATCATAACTTAATTCCTCTGCTTTAAATCTCTTATTGATTAATTCATTGACATTTGCCTCTTTTTGGTTAAATGTCTTCTTCAAATCAATTATTTCAGCATTATAAGACCTGAATTGAGGAATTATATCTAGACTATTGGCCTCTTCAACAGGACCTGAAGCTGCTTCTGTTGGAACGTCAAGGATATTCCTTAAGGTTGAAAAGTTATTCTCATCCATCCTTTCCTCTTCAAAGTAAATCCTGAATGACCTTACAATGCCCAATATCAAACCAATCATTGCCAATGATATAAAGAAACTTGGGTCACCCTTAAAGCCAATGATTATGAATGCCAATACCCAAAGGAATTCAAAGAACAATCCTTCTAAAAACCAGTTCCTGACATTTCTTTTCCATCCGATAAAGATTATTCCCAGACCGCTTAAGTATGGGATGAATGAAAAGATCATCCAGAGTGAATTGATGGTTTTTCCAATTTCAAACCTGCTTTCCTCATCATCATCAATCAATACATCCTTATATTTGAAATAAACCATGAATGAGCGGATGATTGATACCAATTCCATTAAGAGCCCTAAACCTGCAAAAATGACCGCAGCGTTATCATTATATAAAAATAAAAACAATAAAAACCAAGGAGCCTCATAAATCAAGCCTTCCTTAATCCAATTGCTGTTGAATTCCTTTGCTCCTATGTAAGCAAAGCCCAATCCATTTAAACATGGGATGAATGAAGCCAGCACCCATAATGATTTCACTATTTTGCTGAATGTTGAGTCTGCCATTTTCAAATCTCCTTAAATTAAATTGTCTGATTCAAGAACTTTTAATCACTCACTTTTAATCCACTTAAATCCATCTTATCCATATCATAATCAAGGGTTTTGTTAAAGACTATATCACCGTTAGGATCCCTTAACTCCAACTCCACATAACTTAGGTTTCTTAAATCATCGCTATAGCAGGAGGCCAATATGGTTGGTTCCGATTTATCGGAATACTCCTTTATAAACTTAAGATATCCTTGGTCTTCATACATGAACTTGCCGTCTTCATCATAGAAAGTTGTCCTTAAGTCATACTCATGGATATCCCTTGGCAAGTTCTTTAAGACACCCTCCACATAATATGAATAGGAGGTTTTATTATCATAATTTGAAGCGTAGCCATTGATTTTCTCCTTTATTAGGGTGATGTTGCCTCCATCGTTGGAACTGACATCATGCCCATTAAGGCTAAATGCAAGAAGCCCCATTATAAGAATAAGGGCAATGACAGCCAAGATTACCTTAAGGCTTGGCAGTCTTATTGTAGACTTTGAGCCATTCCTTTCAAAGGTAATTGAAAGATTATCTGAATTTTCACCCTTATTGAATTCACTGTTAAAGCTATATCCGCAATTTGCACAAAAACTGGCTACGGTCTCATTTTCCTTTCCACATTTAGGGCATTTTTTAGTCATAAATTCCCCCCCTTGAACAATATTAAATATAATTTGTAATTTTGTATTAATAAAAATTTCTTTTTAATTCTCATTGGATGATTTCTTAAACTCTAATTTTGTGTTAATAAAAATTTCTTTTTAATTCTAAATGGATTGTTTCTCTAAAGTGAAAAATCTTATATAGAATAAAAATCATTATTAATTAAGAATAATCAAAATATTAATATAAGAAGCAAACTATCAAGGTGTCAAAATGTCAACTAAAGTAAACTCACCGGATGAACTTCCCCGCAAGCCTGGAATATACATAATGAAGGACAGGAATGAGGAGATCATCTATGTGGGAAAATCAAAATCTCTCAAGAATAGAGTGAAATCCTATTTTCAAAAGAACCTTGATAGGCCTAAGACTCAAGTTCTGATGAGCCATTTCAACAGCCTCGAATACATTGTAACCAATACTGAAAAAGAGGCCCTTATTTTAGAGGCAAACCTAATCAAGAAGCACAAGCCAAGGTATAACATCAGCCTAAAGGATGACAAAAGGTATCCTTACGTTAAGATTACAGAAGAGGATTATCCAAAGATAGTCATTACAAGGGATATAGGGAAAAACGGAACATACTATGGCCCCTTCACCGATGTCACTGCAGTTCGCCAAACAGTCAAGTTCCTGAAGCAGCTGTTTAGGATAAGGACCTGCAAAAGAATGGACGGGCCATGCCTAAACAGCCAAATAGACCTTTGCTATGCCCCTTGCAATGAGAGCATATCCAAAGAGGAATATCAGGAGCACATTAAAAAGATAGACCTATTCTTCCAAGGCAAATACAACAAGATCATAAAGGACTTGGAATATGAAATGAAGGAAGCTGCCCAAAATCAGGAATTTGAAAAGGCAGCGGTCATAAGGGACCAAATCATCTCCATTGATGAAGTGATGAAAAAGCAATTTGTAGAGTTGAACAATGAGCTTGACCAGGACATAATAGCTATATCATACACTACACAAAATGCCGTTGTGGTTGTAATGAACATCAGAAACGGCAAAATCATTGGAAAGGATGATTTTCTGATGGACGGTTCACAGCATACAACCTCTGATGAGGTCATTTCCGCATTCATAAAGCAGTTCTATGGAATCAATAGGCATGTCCCTAAAGAGATACTGATTGAAGAGGAGATTCCAGATGCCAGATTGATAGAGGAATGGCTAAGTGACTTAAGAGGAAACAAGGTATCAATCAAGGTTCCTCAAAAGGGAAATAAGCTAAGGCTTGTCAGGATGGCATCAAAGAATGCCGACATCATCAAGAATCAGAAGCAGAAGATGGAGAACTCAATGATTGAGCTTAAGAAATACCTGAAGCTTGAAAAGCTTCCAAGGGTCATTGAAGGATATGACATCTCAAACATTTCAGGAAAGCTTGCAGTAGGTTCAAAAGTCTCATTTTTAGATGGAAAGCCTAATAAGAAGCAATATAAAAGATTCAAGATGAACACTCCAGGACCAAACGACTTTGCAATGATGAAGGAGCTGTTGGAGAGAAGGCTAAAGCCACTTAAGTCCCATTATGATAAGGTTAGAATCAATGAAGAGCACATAAAAAACAACGAGGCTGAAACTGAAATGGTTGAGCCGTTAAAATTGGGGGAAGAGCCGAACCTTATCGTTATTGATGGTGGAAAAGGACAATTGGGCATGGCTGTAGATGTCTTAAGGGAATATGAACTTACACATATACCTATCATCGGACTTGCAAAGGAATTTGAGGAAATCTACATTCCAAACAGCAGCTTTCCAATAAGGATTCCAAAAAACAATGAAGCCCTCCATCTGCTTCAGCAGGTTAGGGACGAATCCCATAGGTTTGCAGTTACATATCACAGAAAGCTAAGGTCCAAGAAGATTGAGGAGTCTCCATTGGACAGGATTGAAGGTGTAGGGCAAAAAAGAAAAATAGAATTGCTAAGACACTTTGGAGACTTGGAATCCATAAAAAAAGCAAGCATTGATGAGATAAAGGAAGTCAAGGGCATGAATGAAAAGGTAGCCTCCAACGTTTATGAATATTTCCATAATAGGGATTGAGCTAATGCCCATTGATATAATCAAAAAATAGTTCAGCCAGGTTCCTATTGGTAAACATGACCTTATAAGCCACATCATCACAGATAATATCCACTTTTTTTCCATCAATCTTACATTCTGTGATATTGGCTAAAGCAATTAGAATATCAACTTTTTCCTTAAAGATAAGCTCTTTTGGAGTCAAATAAGCATTTGTGCGAAGTCTTTTTGATTCGTCGTTTATCTGCAGAAGGCATTTCAGGTCAATGCCTAAAAACCAATCTGAAGACAAGAACTCATTTACAATCTCTGGAGAGGTATGGTAATGGTCGATTCCCTTCTTATCCATAAACATATTCAAAAGGAATCGGTCTATATTGTTCTCCCTAATAATGAATTCAGCATCTTCATGAGCCTTCATTACCTCTTCAGACGGTTTTTTAACCATCAAATCATTATTCTTTCTTCTAAATCTGTTAAACATCATAATCATTATTCTTTCTTCTAAATCTGTTAAACATCATAATCATTATTTTTTCTGTGAATCTTTAGACATGGATTAAATCTTCTTTAAATAAAAAATAGAAAGAATTAATTAAAAATGCTTTCAATTAATTCCTTTAGTGATTGTGGCTTGGATCTGTGCAGTATGGATCATCACACTCTTCGATTTCGAAAAGGTCTAGAATAGCTTCTATAGGAAGTTCCACTGCATTTTCATGGAATGGATTTATAATGACTGCATCAAACTCATCGTCAACTATCTCATGGAGGAATTGGGCAAAGTCTTCAGCTTGAATGACCAATCCATAAATGTCAAAGTCCTCTTCAGCAGCCAATTTTTCAAGCTCATCATCATCTGTATAGATTGGGAAAAGAACGCTTCCATCCTCATCCTCAAGCTTCATGATTTCAAGGTCTATTTCCTCATCCAAAGCTATTTCCTCATCGCTTTTGCCTTCAAGAGCTTCAGCATCGGAGTTCAGTTCAGCGGGAATGATGAAGGTAGCTTCCATAAAGGCATCTGCAAATGCTTCCAATTGCTCTTCAGTCATTTCTTCAGGTGCAGTTTTCATGATTTCTTTAAGTTCTGGATTTTCAATTCTCTCATCCATAATAAGTCTCCTCAGAATATCGTTTAAAAATTACTAGACAATAATCTAGACAATAATCAAATAAATTATTTAATTAATAGTTTATAATTTATCATATAAATAGAATACAATATTTTTCACTTTAGACAAACTGCAATTATCTTTTTTATTAAACTAAAATTTACATGATCTTTTTTTCAACTATAATTTTATTAATCAATTCAACAAATATATACTAAATATGATACCAAAAACTCATCCACGTTACAAATCATTATTATTGAGAGATAAAGTGAAGAATGCATTTAAGGAAGGATACCTTGCAGATTCTGGAATGATTGCCCACGGAAGAGGCGAAACCTTCGATTACTTGATTGGAGAAAAGACTACAGAAACTGCTAAAAAGGCCTGTGAAGCTGCAGTTGCAAGCCTATTGCTTGCTGAAAATCCTGTCCTTTCAGTGAATGGAAATACAACTGCCCTTGCCATTGATGAAATAATTGAGCTTGCAAAGGCAACCGATTCCAAGATAGAGATTAACCTCTTCTACAGAACACCTGAAAGAGTGGAAATCATTACAAGAATGTTTAAGGAAAGAGGTTGGGAAGACATTCTAGGAACCAATGACGAAGAATTGGCCTACATTGACAACCTCAACAGCCCAAGGGCAACTGCAAGCAGGGAAGGAAGTTACATAGCTGATGTCATGCTTGTTCCCCTTGAGGATGGAGATAGGGCAGAAGTATTGGTTCAAAACGGCAAGAAGATCATATGCATTGACCTGAACCCACTTTCAAGAACCGCCAAGATGTCCACAATAACCATTGTAGACAATATCGTAAGGGCTGTTCCTCTAATGACAGAAATAGCCAATGATTTCAAGAAATCTGGAAAGGCAGATGACAAGGAATTCTTAGAAAATATTGTCAATAATTTCTCAAATGAACAGAATCTAAAGGATTCATTGGCTGCAATTGAATTAAAATAAGATAAATTTAATAATAATTAAAAATATAAATATATTTTCTAATACTTGATTTTTAGATAAGAAAATCAGAATAAAACAACAAATAATATTTTAATGGGATTATAATGAAAGTGATAGGAGTAACCGGTTTACAAGGATCTGGAAAAAGCATTTTCTTCGATACTGCAAAGGAAAAGGGAGCGCTTGTAGTTAGTATGGGAGATATAATTAGAGAAAAGGCTGCAGAAAGAGGAGAAGATACAGGTACAACTGCCAGAACCTTAAGGGAAGAATTCGGACAATATATTGTAGCGGAGCTAACAGTCAAAAAAATAAAGGAACTTTTAGAAAAAGAAGGAGACATCAAAACCATTTTAGTTGATGGAATAAGAAGCCCTTATGAGATTGAGCTCTTTAAGGAAAACTTTGAAAACTTTATCTCTGTATCCATCTATGCAAGCCCTCAAACCAGATTCAAAAGAATTTCCTTAAGAGGCAGAGAAGACGATACCACTGATTTTGATGAATTTATGGTAAGGGAAAATAGAGAATTGGGATTTGGTATTGGTAATGTGGTATCAACTACAGACTACTTGATTGAAAACGAATGCTCTCTTGAAGAGTTCAAGCAAAGAGTTGCTGAATTTGTAGAAAAAGAAATGGATTAATTCCATTTCATTGCTTTTTTTTATTTTTATTGATTCATAGCCAATCCGATAAACTTATTTTTATTTCTTTGTCGGCTATTTTTATTCTCATTCTATTCTTTTTAAATTATTTAAAAATAAGACTATTTTTATTCATCTAATAATTTTGCATCCAGTTCATCTAAAATAGCTTCTATTCTTGCAAATATTTCCTCTGGTGAATCATTAGCTGGAATGACATGCCAATTGTATAAGACCGGTTCAGCTTTGGCCCTAACCTTTACAAAATCATCATAATTTTCAAATATTTCCGCCTTATCCTTTCTCTTTTCAATACGTTCCATCAAAACCTTAGGTGAAACGTCCAGATAGAAGAAATATTCAGAAACGGGAAGTGCAAAGCACACCAGTTTGTAAACTGGAACAGAAAGTGATTTTTTCAAGTAGGAGACAGCTAAGGTATACCTTACAAAGATTACGGTATCATATTTGCCATAATATTTGATCAGTGACCTTATTGCATCTGCACCATAAAAAATGGTCGCAACTATCTTATTCCATTTTGTTTCCTCTTCATGCTGCAAGGCATTTTTTGATGTGCGTCCAAAAAAGTTGTCTGTTGTCGGATGTGAACGAATAATAACAGTTCCTTCCTTTTCATACTTTTCTTTGATAAGTCTAGCTTGCGTATCTTTACCAGAACCATCAAGTCCATCTATAGCAATAAACCTCTTCATAATAACATCTCACAGACAATTAATATAAATGATTATTCGATAAATTAAATCATATAATTGTTATCTAACTATATGAATAATTAATCATTATTTTTATTAAAATAAATATAATTTTTAATGAAAAATTTATCATCTGAAAAATAAACTTAATTAACTATTATTTTATTAAAACTATTTTATAAAGTTTTATGAAAATGCTTGAAAAACAAGAGAAAATCAAGAATTAATTGAAATAAAATCTAAAAAGAAGAAAAAATAAATTGAAATAAAATCAAAAAAGAAGAAAAAATAAAAAAAATAAAAAAAGATTTAAACTTATTCTACAACCACATCATCGAAATAAGCTTGATCAGTTGCACCAATGAATACTAAATCTCCATCCTGTTCATAAATGAATACGTAAACGTCATCATCTACATCCAACATGGAAGAGTCGCTTTCTGCACTGGTTTGCTTTGCTACATATCCGGTATGGCCATTAATGGTTTTCTTTTCCCCATCCATGGAATCTGCAACATATGCAATTATGTCATCGGTAACATTGTAGTCGCCATAATCAGCAACCATGATGTAAATTGCATTTTGTTTTGAATCATCCTCAAAACCAGCTGCAGACATGTAGAAGTCATCTCCAGCGGAAGAACTTTCGTTTTCCATTCTGTAATCTTCATTTTCAGTGAATCCAGCAGGTATGCTAAAGTCAATACCTCCTACAGTCACTTGTTGAGGTTCACTATCAGATCCGCCTAAGAAACCTAAATCAAAAGCGGATGCAGAACCAGCTAAAACAACTGTAAATATTGCTAAAATAGCCAAGATTGCAATTCTATTTAATTTCATATTTTTCCTCCTTAATCCAATAAATATCTGAAATTAATTCATTATATTAATTCGTTACGATTAATTTATTGAAATTAATTAATATTAGTTCTATTCAACTATAAATAAATAATTTTTGATAAATTTCTATCAAATTTATTTAAATCTAATAAAAAGGATATTAAATTAAAATAATATTGAATAAAAAAATAAAAAAAATTTATGGGATATTTAAGCAAAATAGGTCAATTGCCTAATCAAAGAATCAACCAGGTAAAGACTTAATGCCTAAATATTTGAAACGAACATATTGAAAATGCCCAATACCATATTGAATAAAGAGTCCAATGAAAATCCATTGCCAGAACTGACAACAGAATCAGAACCGGAATCAGAGGAGGAATCGGAATTTACGATATCACTGATTTGCTCTTTGTAGGCATTTGCATCATCCTGAACTGATTGGACCTGTTCAATGGTATTTGCAAGGTTTTCAATATCATTATCTGAAATGTTTATGTTGTAAGTTGTACTGTAGTCATTGATAATATTTACAATGGTAGCATGATCTGTAATGTTTTTCTCATTAACTTCCTGTTTAACATCATCCACTAATTTAGATAAGTCATCAGCACTGACATTTGAATTGTTTATGATTTCCGCTTGAGTGGAGATCTCCTGATTTGCCGCTTCCTTTACATTTTCCGGAATTTCAACATTGGTGGCTTCCTCATAGCAACCCATGATGCCTGCAAGAGCGGATTCCCCTGTAGCACTGACAGGGCTTGTCACATATACATGACCTCCTTGAATACCTGCAGTCTTAAGTGCAGACATGTACATTTGAGGAGTGATGGTTGTAATGGAGTTATCCACTTCCACAGTGATTTCACCATTCTGATTTAAATCAAGCAATGCAGATGAAAATATTTGATTAGAATTATATGATTTACCTGAATAGCCACTGGAAATCTTATTGACGTCACCAGCAGTTATCACTTTAGATTCGACAGTATTTATATCAAAACCAGTTTTACCTGCAAAGTAATTGTCAACAACTGACTTGTATTGCTGACTCATATATGTAGTTTCGCCATAGGTTATCACAACTTGATCGGAATTTGTTGCAAATCCAGTTGGAATAACAGCCACAGCCAAAAACATAGTTACCAAGCATATAGCTAGAATTCTTTTATGCATTTTATCACCTCATATAATTTCTAAATCTTATTTTGTTTAACTAGTATATAAATGTAATGTATTTTTTACATAATCGAAAGTTTTATAAATGGAACAGCCGTTTTTTGTAAAAAAAACTTAAAAAAATGTTAAGATGACAGTGCATTGTTCTTAATGAAAAAAGACTTTAAAACAGTTATTTTCAAAGAATTTGGGAAAATTGAAGAAATCCATATAAACAATAAGTTTTTAATAAATAGATACATAAATATTATCTGAATCACGGAGAAATCATCCGACAAAATGAGAAATGTGAATAAAATGAAATGCTCTATAAGAAAGAAAGATTACCTAAAGATTTATAATATGACCAATAACGCATCTCCTTTAGGCGAATTTAATTGCGGGGAACTTTGCGATTCCATTTGCTGCACAATAGAAAACAAGAACAAGGAGGATGCCTACTCTGAAATGGTATTGTATCTGCTTCCTGGAGAAGAGGAGATGCTGGAAAATGAGTCAGACTGGTTTGAGATGTTTTATGAAACCACTGATGAGATTGAATACCCGGACTCTTGGGATGGAGAAGTTTACTATATAAAATGCACCAATCCGCCACATTGCAATAGAAGGCTGAGGCCAATCCAATGCAGGTCATTTCCACTTAGCCCACATCTTGATAAAAGGAATAATCTCCATCTCATCTATGATGAGGATGACATGACATACCAATGCCCAATCATATCTGACAAACTGGAATTGGATGAGGATTTCCTAAAGAAGACATATAAAATGTGGGAAAGATTAATTGAGGATGAATTGATCTTTGACCTCGTTAAGATGGATTCTGAAAATAGAAATAGGAATAATATTGATTATAAGATAGTTGTTTAAGAAAATAATATTAATTATAAGATAATTCTTTA
>JAUNXF010000010.1:11084-19675 GCA_030539935.1 Methanobrevibacter sp. | reverse complement strand
AGAAAACGACCAGCCAAATCACGGTCGATTGTCTTCTTTAAAAAAAAAATAAGACAGATCTTTAAAAAAAAGTAAAAAAATTAAAGAAATTAAATAATCTATTTTACCAGCCATAGCTATAATATGATGCATCATCAAATGAATCATCAAAAGAGTCATCATAGACATCTGATTCATAATATGAGTCATCATCAAAGTCATATTCACTGCTATGATATGCCTTATATTCTCTCTGTTTTATGGATGAGACCACCTTTGACACTTTAGGCCCCTTGACATGCAGATAGATCATATCATCTTCAGATGCAAAGACAAATGTTTTTATCTTGTTCCTTTCATTATAGAACCCTGTTATTCCAGAGATTGATGTCTTGTATAAATTCTCATCATTTAATTTGAAGGAACTGAATCCGTCCATTACATTCTTATTGAAACTGGAGGAATGTCTCTCCAAACTGACATTTACATAATTTGTTCCCTTTTGGAAATTCATATAATTCAAATGGTTTACCTCATCCCATCCTTCATCAACCAATTTATATGAACTGGGAACATTAAAGCCATATCCTCTCATATAATAAGTTTCATAGCCTTTTGGAGCGTTATCCTCTGCAGAAACGGAATCCAATACTGCAATTGCAGATAAAATAATTGTTAAAATCATAAAAATAGTTAAAATGAATCTTTTAGAGCATTTAATCCTAATAATGACACCACCAAATCATTTCTCAACCAATCTTGCGTCTATGACATTATAAGTCCCATTATCATTGTGCCAATCTATATCGGCATCCAGAATTTCTATTCTCTTTTTGAAAATTGGGCCGTCAATAACCAATGTCTCGGCCTCTCCTCCTTCAAAAGCAAGATGCAGATAGGTTTTTTCACTTATCTTTACAAGCTCAGCCAATGCCTCTTCATCGATTATCCTGCCTAACCATGACTCATCAAGCCCCTCTGCAAAGACACCGCTGATGATGACCTTAAAGCCTGATCCAATCACCAAATCCATATACTCCTTTGGATCCTTATGCCAATATGGTGAAATTACCATCATATCAAGCTCATCTGCCAATTTCTCTATCCTTGACCTTTGGTAATTGGAGAATAGCGCTCCGGTATATATGGCTTCAATTCCAAGTGACTTAAGCTGTTTAAATCCTTCCTTTAAATCCTCCAGCTCCTCTTCCTTTACACCTGAAGTCTTCACTTCAATGATTGGTATCTCTACGGCTTGGGATATCAGGTCAGTCAAATGGATATTCGGAACATGAAACATGTATGACTCATCGTTTTCGGATTTGATTGATAGAAGATATTCCACATCATCCCCATTATTTAAGGCATAATTCAAAGCCATAACACTATCCTTTCCACCAGAAAATAAAACAGCAGATTTCATAATTTGCACCAATAATAAATTAAATAAAAATTAAAATAAACTAAAAAATTAAATCAAGCTTCCTTTAGAACGGCTTGATTCCCTATCATCGCCATACATCAGATAATCATCTGAATAATCGTCATCATATGATTCATCCTCTAAGAAATCATTTAAGCCATAATTATTTGAACTTTCCATAAAAGAAGTTAATCCTCCATCGGAATAAGGTTCTTGAGTGGCATTACCCACCATTCCAATAATTAATAGGAGTATCAAAAGGGCTGCAAATGCAAAAAAGCATTTATTGAATGTTAAATTTGATAAAAAGCCTAAGCTATTTTTATTTTTAGTTCTTTCTGTAGAGTTATAATTGGATTTGGTTCCTTGATAAAAACTTTGATTAATAGGCTTATTAGCAGATTTCGGACTAATTTTAGGTTTTGCAGAATCAGAAGAAGTTTTAGAACCAGAATCAGCCAGTCCAGAATCAGCAGATTTCCTATCTGAAACTATCTTAGAATCAACAGAATCCTCATTTGAACTAATTGGAACATTAATGCTATCATCCCTATCGGATCCCATCATATCCTCTAATTTAGAAAAATCAAAACCGCAGTTAGAGCAATAACGGTTATTGTCATCATGTTGTTTTGCACCGCATTCCGGACAGAATTTAGTCATTTTATCCCCCCTCTAAATATTTTAAACCTAATGAAAAAATGAAAGCCAAAACAATTGAAAATAAAAATTATAAGAAATCAAGTTTAATAAAACTTGATTAACACCTATAATGCCTTACATTTATGAACACATATAATGTCTTACATTTATTAACGCCTATAACGTCTTTTACGTTTTTCTTGCTTATTCTTTTTAAATTTCCTTGTAAATTTGGTTAATGGCTCAACAAAGACTCCTGCAATAGCAACAGCCACACCTACAAGTCCAGTGATGAACATAATGACATAATTAGGCAATAAATGATCATTAAGATAATGGATAGTGTCTTGAACAGGCCCCTCAATTGAGATGATTGTATAACCATTCTCCTTTATATAATCCCTAACATCTGAAACATCATTTGCATTTACAGACACTTTTATGTGAACATAAGCAAATTCAGAACCTACTCCTGCCTTGTTGCTTAACCAATTAACAAGAGAGCCCAATGTAGTAGTTGAACTTGCATCATTCTTTAAATCCACTGAAACGGAACTGTTGGTTACCTTGAATGACTCAATTTCAGGATCGCTTCTCAAATAATCCTCAACATATACCTTCGTTTCATTCCTTATGAATCCTGTTTCCAGCTCAAACCCATTGGTGGTAACTGAGTTAACGCCCTTTAGATTTTTTATGTCATTGGTTATGTCACTTATATTTGAAGTTGATGGAATGTTTAGATTAATTACCTCACTGTCCATTGTAAACAGTCCCTGAGTATTGCCTATAACGTAAGGGTTTTCTTCATAAATGGGATAAATAAAGAAATATCCTCCAATAGCACCAAGAACAAATCCTATTAAAACAATGGACACTATTTCCTTCCTACCTATATATGGAGATAAAAGCCCCATTGAGAAAGCGAATACCATAATTATAATGAATAGGATTAAAAATATTATTCCAGTAATTAAATCCATATAATCAACTCTTTTCATTCAATTTTAAGAAATTTATATTAATTTACACAATAAAATTAAAAATCAAATTATTTTAATTAATAAACCTTTAATAAATCCCAATTTATAAAATAAGATAAAATTATTTAATTTAATTAAGTTTTTAAACAATTTTAAATTAAAATTTTAAAAATTAAGAATTATTATTCTACTTATTATATTTAAAATATATAATTTATATAGTTTATGAAAAGAAGTCTTTAATGAAAAAAATCCAAATAGCTATTTTATACAAATGAAAAAATTTTAATAAAAAAATCCAAATAGCTATTTTAATCAAATGAAAAAACATAATAAAAATATCATATTGACTTTTTGACTTCAATCCTATCGGATTCCTCATTCCACTCCACAATAACTTTATTTATCCCCTTAGAGAGATGAATATTCTCATTCAAGTAGGGATAATCAAAAAATCCAGTCATTTCCCTTGAATTGTCTGATAAATTAAGAGTGACTGAACATATGCCTGTTTTTCCATTATTATACAAGTGAAGATTCAGATTTTGATTTAAGTCAAGATAAACAGTCCTCCTTGACCCCTTCCCAGATGCATAGCAATAATCGATGGCATCAGTGACCTTTGACAATTCCCCCTTGGAATTGACTGCATCAATCACATCTCCTGAATAATCCATTGTAGCCAACAAGATGGGAACAGAGATTAGGCTAATCACCATAATCACAATCATGGAACTTAAGATATATTCCAGTGACAATTGCCCCCCATTACCAATGCTGAATTTCATGATGTCCTCCTTTAGTTTTTTTGGATAATCCCCATTTTCCCTCTAGAACAATGATCTTATGACACTTGAAATGATGGAGATGAAATCGCCGAAAAGCAAAAAGCTGAAATATCCTAACGTTAGGAAAGGCATGAATGGAACTGCCTTCTTTATTTTAAAATTGGGATTTTCAATCAAGCCCCTATCATAGAGGTCCTTAATCAACACCACATCCCATTCAGTCAATCCGATCCTATTTAGGGAACTGAAATAGAATGAATCCCCCTCATCCCTTAGCTTCAGCCCAGTATTTTCAGAAACCTTATCAGCCATGTCGAAGACCTCCCTATTGGAGAAATAGTAATTGTCCAAGACCATTCCTTCAGACAGATCATCTATGTGAATCGATTCAGTGGTCAATTGACTGAAAAATGATTCAAAGTCCAAAATGGACAGAACAGAATAATACTTCAGTTGCCGACTTTTTAAGATATGGTGCATCAAGACCAATAGAAGGGATGCGAATGCAATCAGAATGGCATTGAAAAGGATGGAGAAAACCTTTGGATAAAAAATGAATTGATTGGACATTGGCAAATTCAAATCAGCAAAAGCGCCTTTGAAAACATCATTAAAATGGCCAAGCCTAATGGAACTGAAGTCCAAAAAGGACAGAGACAAGGACAGTCCAATGAAAATCTTAAAGTCTCCCCCTCCCCAAAATCCAATATACCATAGGGCAAAGGCAACTATTCCAAGGAGAGCCGTTAAGGATATTGAAAAGATCATAACCATAATATCCCTAAGCAAGAGACCCAAGAACAAATTAAAAATCAATCCATAGACTATTAGACTTAAGCTCAATTTATTAGGGATTATTCCAAATTTCAAATCATTATCATTGGCAACCATTAAAAATATTGATGAGATGACTAAATTTACTGCTAAAGATGATTTGACAATGAGTGATATGATATCCAAATTTTTTAAAATCCCTAATTTGAGCAACATAAAACCATAATTGCCAATGACCTGATTTAGATAGAAATCCAGAACAATCCTAATAAATATACAGTTATGCAAGAAAAGCCTCCAATAAACACATTCCATCAATTAGAACTTTATAATCCTATTTAGGACCCCATTGTAAATTTTTAATTAATAAACACATAGACAAATCATAATTGATGTCCTAACCAATAGAATTATACAAATGGAGAAATCTTAATAAAATCAATCTAAATTGTTTTATTAAGACAATTTAATATTGAAATATTCTAATATTTAAATATAATGGTTTTTATAAAAATTGAAGTTCAAACTAATTGTTATATTAAAATTAGATAAGAAAATTTAGTCAGATTAAAAAAATAAGATTAAACTGCTAAATTATAATGAAACTGGAAAATTTAATTAGAATAAAAAATCAAATCAAACTGTATAATGAAAGTGAAAAAATAAGATAATCTGTAAAGCAATAATGAAAGCGAAAAAATAAAAAAAATAAGAAATTGTTTAGGAATTCCTCTTAAACAACTATTTAACAAAGGAATAAGCTTCAGATAGAATTACAGAAGCATTATTTAGAACCAATCCATTATTCTTTTGAATGGTCCTATAATCTGCATTATGCCTTATGCTGATAAATTCATAATCCTTATCCCTTGATTCAACAATCAACCGTTTTCCTTCAAATTTTAAGATATTGCCACTATTCTTTAGAGAAGCTCCCTCCTGATTGAACAATCCCCTTTTTTCAAATAGCTCATCATTTGAAATCTTAACTATTCGTCCTTCCAAAAGAAGATCATTTAATATATTGTATGCCAATTCGAAATCCAACTCCAAATCTATGGCAATTTCATCTAAAAAGCAATCATTGTACCTTATAAAATAGCTTATCACTTCCTTTTTCGCATCAAAATAATTAATTTCCCTAAAGTTAGCCACCTTATAAGTCTTCAATTGTTCCCTGATTGCTTCCCTTAAAAAGTCGGATATGCTTAAGTAATCGCCGTTTTCTATTAAATTAATCAATTGATTATGTATGTTTATTGGAACTTTTGTAGCTATTGTTTTTCCAATTTCTTTATTATTTCTATTTATTTCTGTCATATTACCCCTTTAATAATTTTTTTAATTGAATATGTTAATAAATAGGTTTTGATTCAATATAAAATGATTTGAAATGCGAAAAAAATAAAAATAACAAAATCACAATTACACAAAATCACAATTGTGCAAAATCACATAATATAAAGGGAAAAGAAAGATTAAGAAATATTAAGATAGAAAAAAGAGTAAAATGAAATAACATAGAAAAAAGAGTAAAATAATTAAAAAAAAAAGAAAATAAATAAGCAGATTGCCTATTGCTTATTTTCAAAAGAAGCCTTTACAAATGAAGCAAACAATGGATGTGCCTTATTTGGTCTTGACTTGAACTCTGGATGGAATTGACATCCAATAAACCAAGGATGGTCAGGCAATTCCACAATTTCCACCAAGAAATCATCTGGGGTTGTTCCTGCAATGACAAGGCCATTTTCAGTAAGCACTTCCCTGTATTCATTGTTGTATTCATATCTGTGCCTGTGCCTTTCCTGAATTAGGTCTTCACCATATGCCTCTTTGGTTTTGGTGCCGTCAATCAACTTGCAGTCATAAGCGCCTAAACGCATGGTTCCGCCCATGTTCTTGATCTTCTTCTGCTCTTCCATCATGTCAATGACTGGGTATTCAAGGTCATCCCTAAATTCACTGCTGTTTGCATCTTCCATTCCGATCCTTCTTGCAAACTGGATTACCATACATTGCATTCCTAAGCAAATACCAAATATAGGAACCTCATTCTCAATTGCATAGTCAACAGCCTGAAGCTTTCCTTCAACTCCACGGTCACCGAATCCTCCAGGAATGAGGATGCCGTCAAGCTTGGAGAGCTCTTCATAGAAAGCATTCAATTCATCTTCATCCTTTACGTTAACATCAGATGAAAGGTATACAATATTCATCTTGACGCCGTTTTTGGCTGCTGCATGGTTCAAGGATTCCCTAATGCTTATATAAGCGTCTTCCAGTTCAACATACTTGCCTACAATTCCTATTGTTACAACCGGATCCTGTATCTTGAGGGAGTTTACGATTTCCTCCCATTCATCAAGAGTATTCTTGTCATTTTCAAAATCAATTCCCAAATTAATCCTATCTGAGATGAATTGGCCAGCGTTTTCCCTGTCCAATACCAATGGAACCTCATAGATTGATTGAGCGTCAGGAGTGTTTACAACAGCATCAAATTCCACATCACAGAAGTGAGCTATCTTTCTCTTTATGTCATCATCAATATGTTCCTGGCTTCTTAAAACAATCATATCTGGATTGATACCCATGCTTCTGAGTTCTTTTGAAGAGTGTTGAGTTGGCTTTGTCTTGAATTCACCAGCAGCATTTAAGTAAGGAACAAAGGTTACGTGTACAAACATTACATTTTCAGAACCCTCTTCGTTTCTTAATTGTCTTAAGGCTTCTAAGAATGGTTGGCTTTCAATATCACCTACAGTACCGCCAAGCTCCACCAGAACAACATCATAGTTATCCTTAGCGGAAATCTCACGCACCATCTCTTTGATCTCATTGGTGATATGTGGGATGATTTGAACACAAGCTCCTAGGAAATCACCTTTTCTTTCCTTGCTGATGACTGACTGATAGACCTTACCTGTAGTGATGTTTGATATTCCAGGAAGCTCTACATCAAGGAACCTTTCATAGTGACCTAAGTCAAGGTCGGTTTCCATACCATCGTAAGTTACAAACACCTCTCCATGCTGATATGGGTTCAAGGTACCAGAATCCCAGTTCAAATATGGGTCAATCTTAATCGCTGCAACCTTCAAGCCGTAAGAACGCAATATTCGGCCAATGGATGCAGAAGTGATTCCTTTTCCTATGGAACTAACTACTCCACCGGTTATAATAATATATTTTGTCAGACAAATCCACTCCTAATTAGTTTAATAAATTGATTTTGACATGAATTTTTCCATAAAAAAATTCATGATGACTACTCATTAAAATATTAGTTTAATTTATTATATATAATTTGTCTTATAATTTTAAAAATTGAAAAGACTGATGGAACTGACTTATAAACAGACTTATAAAAAAGAGCAAACATTTATCGGAATTGAAAATAAAGCAAAATGAGGATTTAAAAAATATGATGATAAATTAAAGGATAAATTAGATTAATGCAAATTAAAGAAAAATAAAACAAGAAAAGAATAAAAATAAATTAGATTAATGCAAATTAAAGAAAAATAAAAAATTGAATTAAAAAAAGAAAAAATAAAGAGACTTTAATTAAAATTTAAAGAACTCTTTTCCCCAGTTAATATTCCTTTTAACGGATTGCACTTTCATTTCATAACTGTTTTCAAGAGCGCCGTATTCCTTTTCAATGATTTCCTTCTTTTGGCTTAAGTCTAAGCTGTCATCTTTCAATTTATCAATGACTTCCAATTCTTGATCTATCTTATTCATCTCTTCTTCCAAGGATTTCTTTTTGTCATTCAATTCAGAAAGCCTATCTTCAAGAAGCTCCTCATTATTAAGTTTCAATTCTTCACGTAAATCAAAAATCAAATCAATAGCATCTCCGATTCCCATATCATGCTCTTTCATGATTTCGAATTTTTTCAATTGGTCATCTGTTAATTCTGCAGTTATCTCATTTGCCATAATAAAACCTCTAATAATCACAAAATATTTTTAAATAATAATTGTTTTTGATAA
>JAUNXF010000010.1:0-11074 GCA_030539935.1 Methanobrevibacter sp. | reverse complement strand
TTTATTCTATTTAACTATGTATAATAATTTAAAGTATTTTAATAAATTAAGACTAAATTTTAATCATTTCTGATGAGACTCTAAAAAAGAAGATGCAGCCAATACATTCTCCTTGAACTGTGGATTTATCTCACTCAGGAATCCCATGAATGACTCTCCAATATCCTCGTTTTCATAATCAACCACATATTCCTTTTCAATGCCCAAGAAGTCATTTATCCATTCCTGAGGAACATTTAGAAATGGAAAGATGATGTCCTTATTTTCCAGATTTAAATCATAAAGATCGCTTAAGTCATATTTACTATCCCATTCGATTCCCTTTCCATCAAAGATGTCATTTAGAATGTGATTCACTTCCTGATTCAGGTTCAATGGGGAAATCACTGAATCGAAGTCTTCGGATTTAACATTTTCATCATATTCGATGAAACTGATTCCATACTTTCTTGAATATGGTTCCAAAACAATGTATAAGAGTTCATTATATGGATTGTCAATAGGAGGCATGATGACAGTATCCTGAGGATTCAGGCCATTTGCCAATGTCTTTGATGCCCTTGCGCATATCTTTTGAAAAAGTGAGGACCTTACAACCTCTATATCCGGATAATACTTGTTGAAAAGAACTGTCCTTGTCTTGGAAAATTTGGAAAACCTCAAGTTCTCTATGTACAGCTTTACGGTATCGTCGATTGGAGCATTATGGTCTATGCTATCCTTTTGATAGAAACTGACAAAACGACTATCCACACCTATTTTCTTCAGGAATTTCAACAGATCTTTTTTAGTCTCTGCCCTTTTTTCTTCCTTTTCCTCTACTTTAAAATTTGATAAGAATTCCAAGTCCATACAATCACTTAAATTAGAAAAAAATTAAAGATTCATGATTTTAAAATAATACAAAAATAATATTCAAATACCTAAAACATCCAGCAATGCCTTTTCCATAACATCTACAGGAGCTTCACGTCCCAACCATATTTCAAAGCTGCGAATTCCTTGGTATAGCAACATCTTATAACCTGGAACAACTGTGGCATTGGCCAACTTAGCTTCCCTGATTAAACTTGTTTCCATTGGAGTGTAGACGATATCATTGACCAAAAGATTCTCATGAAGCATGTCTGCACTAGCTATTGGCTTATCATCTACATTCGGATACATTCCAATAGGTGTGGTGTCTATGAAGATGTCTGATTTTGACAATTCCCCTTTTAGACTATCCAAATCATAAGCATTGATATCAATATCAATTCCAATTCCATTTAAATTTGTCTTTAAGTCATCAGCTAATGATTGTGCTTTAGAGAGATTGCGATTCAATATTGACAATTCAGCAATTCCCCCATTAGCTATTTGAAATGCAACTGCCCTTGCAGCTCCACCGGCACCGGTTATGGTAACCTTCTTGTCTTTTATTGAAGTTTTTTCCTCAATTGCACGGACACATCCATATCCATCGGTGTTGAATCCTTTAGTTGTTACATTGATGTCATTATCTTTACTGGATGATTCATTAAATTCATTATAATTAAATTGGATAGTGTTTACTGCACCAATCATTGAAGCTACTTGATCGACTTCATCAAGGTGTTTGATGACATTGGTCTTATGGGGTATTGTGACGTTCAGGCCTCTTATTCCAATTGCCTTAGCGCCTTCGATGCACTCCCTTAATTTTTCTTCCTTGACATGAAATGGAAGGTAAATGTAATTTAAATCCAATGCCTTCAGTCCGGCATTATGCATGGCCGGAGAGAATGTATGTTCAATAGGATCTCCGATGACTCCTAATATTTTTGTTTTTCCATCTATCAAAATATCACCTGATTAATTTAAAATCCAATTAATCCCATCATTCACATGATTAATTTAAAATAATCCCATAAAAATTAAATGCATTTTAAAAATCCAACTGTTCGGCTATGCAAAGCCTGCATACGGAATTTGGCGTATCGATATTGGCCTCCTTAACAGGACAATAATAGACTCCATTTTCCATTATGACCTCTAAAGAACCTGGGAAAGGAGTTCCAATAGGATGAATAGGCTCATCAAGCACAAATGTAGTGTAAAGGGACACCACCAAATTAATGAGTGGAATTTTGTTCTTCCTACCTTTAGAGGCAATTTTGCAGATATCCTTCAAATCATTTAATTTCTCTACAAAATCATCCCTGTTAAAATAATCATCATAAACAGTATCATTGCTTCTTATTTCCTTTACCCTGTTCAAGAAAAAGTCTATATAGATCCTTTTGCTTTTTTCCTGATAGGATTCCTGAACGTATTTGTTGTTTTCAATGATTTCGGCAGATATGATCATCAAATCAAAGACAGACACATCAGAAAGCTCTTCCTTCAAGACAACCATAAGGTCATCCTTTGATATCATATCATCTTCACCTATCAATGCATCAAACTTTTCAAACATCCTATCACAAAGCGTTATATTTTATGAATAATCTCAAATTATTTTTATTTAATGTTTTCTTCAATAATCTTAACTGCTGGCATTCAATTTCGGATCATAATCAATCTCACGTGAAATGCATATATTGCAAACTGCCCCTTCGGTATTCTTTTGAGTTGCCTTAACAGGACAATAATAAAACTTGCCTAACTTTTTAATCTTCAAATTGCCAGGGAAAGGAGTGTCCAGTGAATGAATAGGTTCATTCAATATAAATGTGGCATATAGAGAAACCAAACAGTAAATAAGCTGTACCTTATCCTTATCAAAATCCACGCCATCATAAACATTATGCAAATCCTCTAATGCCTTTTCAAACTGTTTTTTATCAATTCTCTCCTTTTTGCCTCTCTTGTCATAATCAGTATTGTCCTTTTTGATGTTGTTTATATGGCCGATGAATTGCTTGACATATGCTTGACGGAAGTCATCCTGATATTTGTCCTGCACAAACTCCACATCCTGAAGTATGTACTTATGGGCATCCATCAAATCAAAAACCGAAATGTTTTGAGCCTTTTCCTTTAAGATAGCCAATAGCTTATTCTTTGAAATCTTTTTATCCTCTAAAATTTCATGCAATTCTTCAAACATAATTCACACTTAATTTTTTTTATAATAATTTATAGTATTTTATCATTTAAAATTTTATGTATTATATAAAAATAACTTATTATAAAATTCTCGAATTTTCCTTAAAATATTTTACTCATCAAATATTTATTTAATTGTTTTTTAAAAGAAGTTTAGATTTTATAAAAAACACCTATAAAGTTGAATATCATTCAAAAAGATTCTTCAAAAAATTTTCATATAAAATATCCTAATATTAACAACTATTATATAAAATAAATATTAAATATAATATTGTTAAACGATTTACTATTAAAACAATAATCATACTGATAAAATCATTTAAAATAACGGAGAGTCTATAATGGAATTTGAAAGACCAAGGGGAACAAGGGATTTCCTCTTTGAAGAAATGAGAGAAAGAAAACATGCTGAAGACATTTTAAGAAATGTATTTGAAAACTATGGCTTTGGTGAAGTGCAGACACCACTATTTGAAGACTTGAAACTATTCACCACAAAATCCGGAGAGGAGATTGTAGATCAATTATACAACTTCAAGGACAAGGGAGACAGGGATTTGGCTTTAAGGCCTGAGATCACTGCCCCTATTGCAAGATTATACTTAAATGAATTACAAAAGACTTCAAAACCTATCAAGATTTATTATTATGGAAGCTGCTTCAGGTATGAAAGACCTCAAAAGGGCAGATTCAGACAGTTCTGGCAATTCGGCTGTGAATTGATTGGTGCAAAGACTCCAGAAGGTGAGGCTGAAGTCATTGCAATGTGCAACAATGCAATCGAAGAGCTTGGAATAACTACCGCAGAATTCAATGTGAACCACTTGGGAATCATCAGAGGTCTGTTCGCTCACTTTGACATTGATGCCGCTACCCAAAGAGAAATAATGGTAGTTATTGATAAAGGGGATAAGGATCTTCTTAAGGAATCTCTTGTTGGAGACAATCCTATCATCAAAGATAAACCTGAATTGAACGAAGTATTGTTCAAATTAATGGATATGGTTGGAGATTCTTCAATAATTGAAGACATAGAGGAACTTGTTTCCCCATACGAAGAGACCAAGGAATCACTTGAAGAGTTCAAGGAACTTGTAAGGACCCTTGAAAGCTTCCAGGTATACAATTACAAGCTAAACCTTGGAGTGGCACGTGGATTGGACTACTATACTGGTATCGTATTTGAGGTATACGTTGAAGGGCTTGGCGCACAGAAGCAGGTCTGTGGAGGAGGAACATACAATCTCGTCAAATTGTTCGGTGGAGAGGATGTGGTCTCCACTGGATTCGCATTGGGATTTGACAGATTGATGAATGCAATCGAGGAGCTTAATGGAAAGAGGGAACTTGAACCTATTGTAAAGACATATGTTGCAGCCATTTCAGACTCTACAAGGCATGATGCATTCAGCATTGCCCAAACACTTAGAAAGGCAAACATTCCAACTGAAGTCGATCTCTCTAGAAAGAAATTCAAGAAGATATTGGCTTATGCAAACAAGATAGGAGTGAGATATGTGGTCCTTGTAGGTGAACGTGACCTTAAGGAAGGAATGGTTACCTTAAAGGATATGAACAATGGAGAGCAGGAGTTAGTGCCTGTAGACGAAATTGCCCTAATGATTAAAGAGGCATTTGAATTCAGGAAATAATCATTGGCTTCTTGAACAGAAGATTAACTTCTTAAAAAAGAACATTGACTTCTTGAACAGAAGATTTAGTTCATTATTAGAAAAAATAATAATTATAGTTTTACGGTGAAAAAATGGAATTGAATTTCAGACTTGATGTAGGGGGAGAGAAACTGGTCATAGGAATTGCACAGGATTATGAGACCAATGAAATTCTTATGGTGGCTTTCATGAACAAGGAAGCAGTTGAACAGACATTGAAGACCAAAAAGGCTCACTACTACTCCACATCAAGACAGAAGCAATGGCTTAAGGGAGAAAGCTCAGGAAATGTTCAGACAGTCAAGGAGATGTACATTGACTGCGATGCGGATGCAATCATCATGAAGGTCGAGCAGATCGGGGCTGCATGCCATGAGGGATACAGGTCCTGCTTCTTCAGGCAATTGGACATAAATAAGGAAAACATTGACATTGACAATCTTACAGATGAGGACGTTAAAATCATTTCAGAAAGATTGTTTGATCCAAAGGAAATGTACGGATAAGATTAAGAGTTAAAAAGTTTTTAAATTATTTTTATAACTAAAATTAAATTTGAATACCTCAAGGGAGGTGAAAGAATGGATTATGACTACAACAGCGAATACAACGATGATGAGTACGATGAAATAAAAAGAATCGTCCCTGACACCAGTGCAATCATAGAAGGAAATGTTGAAAAGATAATAAGGGAAAAGGGATTGAACTATCCTGAAATCATCATTCCTGAAGCTGCAATCGCTGAACTTGAACATCAAGCAAACAATCAAAGGCCAACTGGAATAAGAGGCCTTGAAAACCTAAAGAAATTACAGAATCTGGCTGAAATCGGTGAAATAGCCATCAGAATCACAGGCAGAAGACCTACCAAATTCGAAAAGGACAATGCAAAGCTTGGAGAGATAGACGGATTGATTCGGGATGTGGCAAAGGATGAGTTAGCATTACTCATAACAAGCGACAAGATTCAAGCCAAAACCGCAGAAGCACAGGGAATACCTGTAATATATTACGCCCAAGAGTACAAAGGGGCAATAGACTTAAAGATATCCAAATTCTTTGATGAGGACACCATGAGCGTCCACTTGAAGGAAAACGTTGAGCCAATGGCTAAGAAAGGAAAGCCAGGGCATATTGAACTTGTAAGGATAGCAGATGAGAAATTCACATACAAGCAATTGGAAGCGATAGCTGAAGAAATCCTTGAAAAGGAAAGATACGACCCAAAGACCTATCTTGAAGTTGATAAGGAAGGTGCCATTGTAGTCCAGTCAAGAGACTTAAGAATATCAATAGCAAGGCCTCCGTTTTCAGAAGGTTTGGAAATAACTGCAGTGAGGCCAGTGGCTGAAGTCTCACTTGACGATTATCACTTATCAGATAAGCTAATAGAAAGGCTGACAAATAGCGCAAGGGGAATACTCATATCAGGTTCACCTGGAGCAGGTAAGAGTACATTCGCCCAGGCAATCGCCAAGTTCTATGATGAGGACCTAAAGAAGATCGTTAAGACCATGGAATCCCCAAGGGACCTTCAGGTCGCAGACACAATCACCCAATACGCTCCCCTTGAGGGAAGCATGGAGAATACCGCAGACATATTATTATTGGTAAGGCCTGACTTCACAATTTACGATGAGCTTAGAAAAAACCATGACTTCCAGATATTTGCGGACATGAGGCTTGCAGGGGTTGGAATGATTGGTGTCGTCCACGCCACAAGGCCTATCGATGCAATCCAAAGGATAGCAAGCAGGGTTGATTTAGGTACAATTCCATCAATCGTAGACACTACAATCTATATTGAGGACGGTGAGATATCTGCAATCTATGAAAACAAGCTTACAGTAAAGGTTCCGACAGGTATGGAAGAGCGAGACCTTGCAAGACCTGTCATAGAGGTTAGGGACTTTGAGACAGGAACCCTTGTAAATGAGATCTACACCTATGGTGAACAGACAATCGTGATGGACATTGGAATGGTGGAACAGTCCAAGAAGGCGAACAATAAGGACAAGACACCTGTTCAGCTGATAGCAGAGCGGGAAATACTTAGAATCATGAAAAGAAAGGCTCCGAAGGCAGCCATTGAAGTGAGCATGGAAAATGACAGAAGGGTCAACGTCTACATGAGCGAGAAATACATTCCTAAAATCATTGGAAAGGGCGGAAAGAGAATCACAGAACTTGAAAATGACATTGGAATCAGCATAAACATAGAGCCATTGGAAAAGGCACCTGACAGCTTTGCTGAACGCTTGTCAAAAAGGTCCAAGAAGTCTAAAAAGGACAAGCATAAGAAGTCAAAGAAGTCCCAATTGAAGGAATATAACGATAACTTAAGCGATTATACAATTGATGAGAACAAGAAGGATTACAGCAGAGACAATTACTTTGACTTAAGCGAAGATGAAATTGATGAGGATTATGACGATTACGATGGCGAAACATCAGATTTCTACTATGAAACCTTTGAACTCTTCCCTGAAATAAGAAAGGACCATTTGATATTGCCAATAGGCAAACAACATATCGGCTGTGCCTTTGACATTCTTTTAGAGGACAAATACATGTTTACAGCAACCGTAGGCAAAAGGGGATATGTAAAGCTTCATAAAAATCTTGACTTGACTGATGAAATCATAGAAGGATTGGATAAGGGCTTAAGGGTCATTGCAAGAGTTAGAGACTGATTGATGCTGTTAAATTTTATATGATTTGATTTGAGAGGAAAAAAATGAAATTAGGTTCATCAATATTCCCAAGAAAGATAATCCCAATTGAGGAATCCCTAAGCTACTTTGAATCAAACAGATACATTGACTATATGGAAATATTTCATGATTATCCAAATAGGGATATAAATGAAGATAATGGCTTGATTGACTTATTCAACTCCTATGACTTGAAGTATACAGTTCATGCTCCATTTATAGAAGTCAATCCGGCTTCAGTAAATCCTGCTCTTCAGAAGGCTTCAATAGAGGAAATCAAAAGGTCAATAGATTTGGCAAATACCTTGGACTCCAATATAGTTGTCATCCATCCCGGAAGGGCAATATTCCTCAATGACAGGGAATACATGAGCTCTGTCTACAGAATAGCTGAAGAGAGCCTAAAGGCCATATGAGAGTATGGAAAGGACAATGGAGTGGAGACATGCATTGAAAATCTTCCAAGGCTAAGGGGATTCATGTTTCAGGACATCAATCAATTGAATGACACATTGGAAAGGGTCAAGCTTCCAATGACATTGGACATAGGCCACGCATACACTGCAGGATTCACCGTAGATGACCTTTATTTTGATAACATCAAGCATATACATATCCATGACAATGACGGCAAACATGACTCACATCTTCCATTGGGAGATGGAATCATTGACTTTAAGAAGTTCTTTGAAATATTCAAGAAGAATGATTATGATGAATATATAATTTTGAATTGAGTTCAAAGGAATACATTGAAAAGAGCATCGAATATCTTAAGAGATTGAAATTGATTTAATACTTATTATTTAATGAGGTTGAAATATGAAAATAGGAGCTTCAATGTTAGCAACAGAGAATATGGCAATGAAAGAAGCTTTAGATTACTTTGAAAGCAACAAATACATAGAATATGTGGAAATATTGCATGACTATCCATATAGGGAAATTAACGATAATAATGAATTAATTGATCTAATCAATTCATATTCATTGAAATATACAATCCACTCCCCATTCATTGACTTGAACATCGCTTCACTAAACAGCGCACTTGCAAGACTCTCTGTTGAAGAGATAAAAAGGTCAATTGACCTAGCAAACATGATAGACAGCAACATTGTAGTCGTCCACCCTGGAACCGTCTCATTCAGCGGAAGGGGCAAGGAGGACATAATCTATAAAATAGGCAGAGACTCCCTAATTGACATTGGTGATTATGCAAAGGACAATGATGTCAATGCATGCATTGAAAACCTGCCTAAGATAGAAGGGTTCATGTATCAGGATGTGAAACTATTGAATGATACATTGGTCGAACTTGAGCTTCCAATGACTTTGGATATCGGCCATGCACACACTGCAGGGTTCACTCCAGATGAAATTTACTTTGACTCAATTAAACACATACATGTGCACGATAATCCTGGAGATGATGACACACACCTTACATTAGGTGAAGGCTCCTTTGCAGTAAATGAGTTCTTTGATATTTTTATCCAGAACAACTATGATGGATCCTATATGTTGGAGTTATATTCTATAGATTCAATCGAAAAAAGCATTGAATACATGAAAAGTTTAGGGCTCTTATGATTAAATGATAAAATCTAAAATGCAAATATGCAAATTAGCATATATTAAAAATTAGAAAACTAATAATGTTTATAAAAACCAAATTTTATAAAATATTCAAAATTAATAATAAAAATTTAAAAAATTCATAATTACAAAAACGAAAAGGTTAGAATATGTGGAATGAAGAAATTGAATGCATGCCAAGAGAAGACATTTTTGAACTTCAATTGAAGAAGTTGCAGGCTACTGTAAAAAGGGCTTTCGACAAGATTCCATTTTACAGAGAAAAGTACACCAATGCAAATGTTTTCCCTGAAGATATAGAGACTTTAAAGGATATTGAAAAGTTGCCATTTCTTACCAAAGATGATTTAAGGGATTGTTATCCATTCGGAATGTTTGCTGTTGACAAGAAGGAAATCATAGAGGTTCACTCCTCTTCCGGAACTACCGGAAAGCCAGTGGTAAGCGGATACACCCAAAGGGACATTGACAATTGGGGAGAAATCGTAGCAAGAGGCCTTACCATGATGGGCCTTGATGACAGCGACATCATCCAGAACACACACGGCTACGGATTGTTTACTGGAGGATTCGGAGTTCACTACGGAGCCCACAGATTAGGGGCAACAATCATTCCTATTTCAACCGGACAGACAAGAAGACAGGTTGAAATCATGGCAGACTTCGGCAGTACCTGCCTCATCTTTACTCCGTCATATGGTATCTACCTTGGAGAAGTCGCCAAGGAGGAAGGAATTGACTTTGATAAGCTAGGACTTAAGGCAATCGGTTTCGGTGCTGAAATGTGGACAGCAGAAATGAGAGACAGAATCGAAGAGACATTCAAGACCAAGGCATACAACATTTACGGCCTTACCGAACTCATGGGTCCTGGAATAGGAATGGAATGCTCCAAACAGAACGGATTGCACATTGCAGAGGATTTCTTCTATCCTGAAATCATCGACCCTAAAACAGGAATCACATTACCTGAAGGCACCCACGGTGAATTGGTGCTCACCAACCTCGAAAGGGAAAGCATGCCAATAATAAGATTCAGAACCAAGGACCTTACTGCACTCCATTACGACACATGCGAATGCGGAAGGACACTTGCAAGAATGGAAAGAATCACCGGAAGGTCTGATGACATGATTAAGGTCAAGGGAGTTGCCGTATTCCCATCACAAATCGAAAAGGCACTTCTTAAGGTCAGCGACATTGAGCCTCACTACCAAATCATAGTAACAAGGCCAGACATAATGGATGAGATTGAAATCAAGGTTGAAGCTTCTGAAGCTCTCTTTTCAGACGACATAAAGGAAATGATCTCTGTAAAGAACAAGATTGCAGAGTACATTCAGAATGAGACTGGAATTGCTGTTAAAGTCAAATTGGTTGCACCTAAGAGCATTCCAAGAAGCACAAAAGGTAAAATACAAAGAGTTATCGACAAACGTAACTTGCATTAAATGAATGATTATTAATGATCGATTAAGGAGTTAAAATATGTATAAGATTACCCAATTATCTATATTTTTAGAAAATAAAGTGGGAAAATTGTATCAGGTTTTAGATTTGCTTGCAGAAAATGAGATTAACATCAGAGCATTGTCTTTAGCGGACACTACTGAATTCGGCATTTTAAGATTAGTTGTTCAAGATCCTATAAAGGCCAAGGATGTCCTTGAGAAAAAGGATTACATTGTAAAGAACACTCCAATCATTGGAGCTGAATTGGATGACACTCCTGGTGGACTTTCCTCAATCTTAAAAATCCTAAAGGATGAGGGAATCGACCTTGAATATCTTTACGCTTTCACCCATGAAAAGGAAGACAAAGCTATTCTTCTATTGCAATCTAAAGAATTGAATGAATTGATAGCTATTTTAAATGCCTATAAGGTACCTTTAGTACCTGCAGAAGAAGTTTATAATTTATAATTCAATTATAAACTCTTTTTCTTTTTTTTAAAAAATTTTAAAAAAACTCTTTTTCTCTTTAAAAAAATAATTAAAAAATATTAAAAAAAAACT
>JAUNXF010000050.1 GCA_030539935.1 Methanobrevibacter sp. | reverse complement strand
ACAAGTTTAAAATTTATATTTTTTCTTTTTTTAATTTTTACTGCTTTTTTTTTAATTTTTCACTTTTATACTAAGTATTTTTTCACTGTTTTATCAATTTAGATTAAAAATTATATAAATATTTAAATATAAGATTACTAAAATAATAATGTGAATATATTTTATAATTAATAAATTTAATTAATTATTTCATAATTTGATAAATTAAATTAATTATTTTATATTCAATAATCATTTTTAACCTATTGGGGGTGAAAATTTGATTTGTCCAAAATGTCATACATTGAATGATGATGAAGAAAAGTATTGTAGAAATTGTGGTTTTCAATTGAATTCTTCTAGAATTTGCCCTGAGTGCGGAAAGACTAACGATTCCAATTCCAAATATTGTAAGGAATGCGGAACTGTTTTAACTCCAGTCAATACATTCAGAAAGCAGATCATTGAAGAAAACACTAAGCAATCCTTCTTAAGTTTGTATAAAGTGCCTATAATCTGTGCCTTATTGATTATTCTTGCAATTGGAGCAGTAACTGGAATGGCATACTACAACGGCAATTCAGGTGGAGATGATGGTTGGAGTACATTCATTCCATCAGACAATAATACTGGAGGATTATTTAGTGATGATATAGGTAATGATCCAACACAGGCAAAAATGGAAGAAAATGCAACAAATAAAACAAACATTGCTGCTAATAAAACCAATGATACAAATGCAAGCAAAACATTAACAGAAAAGATAGAAAACAAAACAAATCAGACAGCTAAAAAGGCTAATGATACAAATGAAAGCAAGACACTTACAGAAAAGATAGAAAAGAAAAATCAGACTACCAATAAAGTCAATGATACTATAAATAAAACTAATGACTCTAAAAACAGTTCAAAAACTTCAAATACAAATTCTAATAATGATTCATCAAAAACCATTACAGAAAAAGTAAAAACAGAATCTGAAACTAACAATTCAAGCAGCACAATTAAAAATCCTATATCATCCAGTGATGATGGTAACAGCAGTTCTGCTTCAAGCTTGGTCAATGCTAATGATTCTGATGATGAGTTGGAAAATGATTCTGATGACCTGGATGATATTCTAGGTGACAGTGACAACGAAACCAACGATACAGAGGAGGATGATTCCATATCAGAAATAGATATGTCTGATGTTCCTAATCTTGCTCAAAAGGTTTCAGGAACTGGCTATTCATTTTCAACAATAGAATACATGGGAAATGATTATACAAAAGCCCAATGCATTTACATATTCTCAGAATATATACTAAATGTAGACAAAGGCAAAACATCTGCCATTGAAGTAAAGGACTTTGATGAAGCTTCAAATCCTTCCGGTGAGGATTTAAGTCAATCCATTGATAAGTCTGACTATTTAAGCATTGCAGATAGGGTTCACAGTTGGATGGATTCACAAGGCAGTGTTCCTAATTATGTAGGAATCTCTCAAAAGGGAGTGGCAGATCTCTCCCCAAACAAGATGCTTAAATTATTCACTTTAGTAACTTTAAATTATGCTGTAAGTGAAGATTTGCCTGTATCCGTTGAAATCTAATAGCTAAATAAAATCCAATAAACATTAGATAATGAATTAATAATTAGTTTTTTTTATTAAATGGAGAATAATCTTAAAATAAGATATTCTCTTACTTTTTTTATATAAGTTCTATTGATGAATTTTAATCAATTTATTATATTTTTATATAAGTTCTATTGATGAAATTCAATCCCTTCATTAATCTTTTTTTATATATTTTCTAATATTCCTAATTATTTTTCTTATGATTTTTTAAAAATAATAAGTTTTAAAAAATATGAAAATCATATTATTAATATAATAAAATAAGTTTAAGTATTTTCAAAAAAATAATGGAAAAAATGATTTAAAATAGTTTTTTCCATAAATGGAACAAATTAATAAGATTTACTAGTATGAATGCTTTAAATCAATGAACTTGAAGATTTACAAGTTTTAAATGCTTTAAATCAATAATTTAAAAATAAATCAGTTAATGATAATAAGTGATATTATGTTAGGACCTTGGGTAGAAAAATATAGACCACAAACTTTGGATGATGTTGTTGGACAAACACATATTGTAAGCAGATTAAAACAGTACGTAGAAGAGGGAAGCATGCCAAACCTAATGTTTACCGGTCCTGCAGGTGTAGGAAAAACAACATCTGCTCTTGCTCTTGTAAAGGCAATTTTAGGTGAATACTGGAGACAGAACTTCCTTGAATTGAATGCATCAGATGCAAGGGGAATTGAAACTGTAAGGACAAACATTAAAAATTTCTGTCGTTTAAAACCTGTTGGAGCTCCATTTAGGATCATATTCCTTGATGAAGTGGACAATATGACCAAAGATGCACAGCATGCATTAAGACGTGAAATGGAGATGTACACCAAAACCGCATCTTTCATACTCTCATGTAACTATTCCTCTAAAATCATTGATCCAATCCAATCCAGATGTGCAATTTTTAGATTCACTCCAATAAAGGGTGAAGAAATAGCCAACAGGCTGAAATACATTGCAGAAGCTGAAGGATGCCAATATGAGGATGAGGCAATCAACACAATCGTAAATTTTGCTGAAGGGGATATGCGTAAATCTGTCAACATGCTCCAATCTGCAGCATCCACAGGTTCAATTACTGAAGACCATGTATTTGAAGTCGTATCAAAGGCAAAGCCACAGGAAATTAAGAAGATGGTTAATGCCGCCTTAATGGGAGACTTCATGAAATCCCGTGACATATTGAGGGAAGTCATGATATTGCAGGGTACAAGTGGAGAGGATATGGTAAATCAGATCTATCAGGATGTATCCGGAAGAGTTATGCAGGGAAAAATGGATGGTGAAGTCTATATGAACCTAATAGGCGCAATAGCTGAAACCGATTTTAGAATTAGGGAAGGGGCTAATCCAAGAATTCAATTAGAGGCATTGCTTGCCAAATTCTTATGAATTCCTTAATTGATAGATGAAAAGACATAATATTTAATAGGTATAATTATGTTATGGACAGACAAATACCGGCCGAAAAGATTTGAGGATGTAGCCGGTAATGTAAAACAGAAGAAGATCATTGAATCATGGGTTGAAGAGTGGAAAAACAATAATCCTCAACCACCCTTATTGCTTGTAGGGCCTGCAGGGACTGGCAAAACCACCATTGCCCATATCATTGCAGATGAATTCTCTGAATATATAGAACTGAATGCAAGTGACAAGCGTTCATATGATTTGCTGATGAGTACAATTGGGGAATCAGCAAATACATATTCCCTATTTGGAAATAATCGCAAATTGATTATAATGGACGAAGTGGATGGTATTCACGGAACCAACGATAGGGGAGGAACCAAGGCTTTAAATAAAATCATTAAGGAAAGCAAACAGCCTATTGTAATGATGGCCAATGACTTATACAGCAATAAGTTAACCACCATTAAAAAGAACGTTCAAGTCATAAAGATGGATAAGATCAAATCTCCTTCAATAAATAAGTACTTACGTGATGTTGTACTTAAGAATGAGGGAATCGATGTTGACAAGGAAGTTCTAATGAAACTCTCTAAAAGGTCCAGTGGGGATTTGCGTTCTGCAATCAATACATTGCAGGCTCTTGTTGAAAATGGAGGAGAATTGACCGAAGAGGCACTTGAATCAACAAGCCAAAAGGACAATACAAGCACCATATTCGATACTGTGACAAGGGTTCTAAAAAGCACTAATCCTGAGCATGTAAAGCGTTCAATGTTTGAAAATACAGAGGATCCGACTCTTGTAATGGAGTATATTGCCGAAAACATACCAAGGGAATATGAAAAAAATAAGGAAATCAAAAAAGCTTATGAAATGATTTCCCAAGCTGATTTATACTTTGGAAGAACTCGTTCCAGCCAATATTACGGATATTGGAAATATGCATCTGACTTTATGGGCGTTGGAGTATCCTCATCCAAAAAAGAGACATATAGAAAGTATAGCAAGATCATCAGCCCAATGTCATTTTCACTTATGGGCAGAACCCGTGGAAAAAGAGCAATGAGAGATGCCATTGCCTTAAAAATGGAGGAAAAAATGCATGTTTCTCTACAGCTTGCATATACCATTTTCCCATATTTTGAAATAATGTTTGAAAACGATGAAACCGCTTGGGAAATTTCAGACTTTTTAGAGCTTGAAGATGATGAAATCAAATTCTTCAGAAAGAAGAAGATTCCTAAAGGCGTTATCACTAAAATGGAAAAGATCAAAGCAGAAATGCGTGAAGAAGAAAAAGAAGAATGGAGAAATAAGATTAAGGATGGCATCTTTAGAGAGATTCCGCCTCAAGATTCAGAGAATGAGGAAGAGAATGTCAATTTTGACTCAGACATTGTTGAGGAATCAAGTCCGCATAATGCTACTGTTGTAGACATTTTCGATGATTTCTCCGATGAAGAACTGGATGAGATTGCCAGTGAACTTTCTACAGATGGCAAATCAAAGACTAAATTAAGAAATGATTCCAAATCTAAAAAAGAGAAAGATGAAGAAAAACTGGATAAGGGACAAACTACATTATTCAGTTTCTAGCTGATTTTAAATCTTCATAATATTTTATAACAGATTTAAATTTTTTATTTTCCTAGATTCAATTCTTAATTATAATCAAAATGATATATTTATATATCAAAAGGATAATACTAATAAAAGAATATGAATATTCAAAAAAAATTAGAAGGGGTTTTTATATGAAAGGAACTTGGAAACTCAAATTAAGATTATGGCTTTCAATGGCAGTCATGTTTGGTCTTGTATATGTTTTGATTATGCTGGCTGGAAACTGGCTAGGTCTTGGAGGCTTTTATGGATTCTATGCAATTGCAGGTCTATTTGTACTATTCCTACAATACATTTTCGGTCCAAAGATAGTGGAAAGTTCAATGGGTGTTCACCAATTGTCTGAGGCAGAGGCACCTGAACTTCATCAAATCGTAGCAGAATTAGCAGCTGAAGCCAATATTCCAAAACCTAAGGTTGGAATATCCAATACCATGGTTCCAAACGCTTTTGCATACGGCAGATCCAAACGTAGCGGTCATGTGTGCGTTACTAAAGGAATTTTAGGTTTGCTTGATAGGGAAGAGCTTAAAGCTGTTTTAGGACATGAAATATCCCATATAAAACATAATGATATGGCCATTACAACTGTTGTAAGTGCTGTTCCATTGATCTGTTATTATCTGGCTTACTCCCTTATGTTCTCAGGAGGCAGGGATGATAATGGCGGTGGAGTCGTTTTAGGATTTGTGGCTTTAATAGCTTATTTCTTAGGCCAACTGATTGTCCTGTTCATTTCCAGAATAAGAGAATATTATGCAGATGCAGGTAGTGTGGAATTAGGCTGCAGACCTGAAAAGTTGGCTTCCGCATTATATAAATTGGTTTATGGTGCAACTAAAGTTCCAGAATCCGAAATCAAAGATATCGAAGGAACAAAGGCGTTCTTCTTAACAGACATTTCAAATGCAAGAAATGAATTTAGCAATTTGGCTCAATTGGATTTGGACCATGACGGAACCATCAGTGCAGATGAGCTTAATGTCATAAGAGAATCCAAGGTAAATGTCTCAGCATCAAATAAGCTTATGGAATTGTTATCCACACACCCAGATATGCTTAAAAGAATAAAGAGATTAGCTGATAATAACTAATCTTTTTATTAACTTTTTTTATTTTCAATTCATTCTCAATCAATTTTTAAGGAATATTTTTTTATTTTCAATTCTTTCAATCAATTGGATCAATTATCTTTATTATTTCTAAATGAATTTTTTATCTTTTTTAATTTATTTCCACTTTTTAAAATAACAAATATTTATATAATAGTTAAAACTAATATTAGTTTGTATGAATTAAAACTAATTATTAGTTTTCAAAAGCTCTTACTGCTATGATTTATATATAAAAAAATAAATTTTTAATAAAATATCAAATAAATCATTTATAAAAAACATAACTTATAAAAAAATAATTTGGATTGACTTAATTATTATTAAAATTTATATTGATAGAATAACTAAGATATTGCTATTTATGGTGAAACAATGGGCTCTGAAAGAAAATATATTGTACTTAAGGGAGGAAGGGAACATAACCTCCAGAACATTGATTTATCAATACCTAGGGATAATTTTGTAGTGGTTACTGGCTTAAGCGGTTCAGGCAAATCTACACTTGCCTTTGACACAATCTACGCTGAGGGCCAACGCAGATATGTTGAATCATTATCCGCTTATGCAAGACAATTTTTAGGGCAAATGAAGAAACCGGAAGTGGATTATATAGAAGGATTATCACCTGCAATTTCCATCGACCAAAAGACCACTAAAGTAAATCCAAGATCTACCGTAGGAACAATTACAGAAATCTATGATTACTTACGTTTATTGTATGCAAGAATAGGAATACCACATTGTCCAAACTGTGGAAAGGAAATATCTCATCAGACCATTGGACAAATAACAGAATCTATCATAGAAGAGGGGGAAGGAACCAAAATACATGTACTTGCCCCTGTTGTAAAAGATCGTAAAGGTGAACATAAGGACATTTTAGAGGATTTTAGAAAAAAAGGTTTTGTTAGGGTTCGTGTTGATGGCGAAATCAGAGGACTTGATGAGGATATTGAGCTCGGAAAGAACTTCAGGCATAACATAGAACTTGTGGTTGACAGGTTAGTCATACGCGAAGGAATCGACTTCCAAAGAAGGTTATCAGATTCTGTAGAAACAGCCTGTAATTTTGCAGAAGGCCTTGTAACTGTCATGTTTAATAAAAGGGATGATGAAGGAAATGAAAGCACCTATGAAAAAACATATTCTGAAGACTTTGCATGTACCGACTGTGGCATAAGTTTTCAGGAATTGACACCTCGTATGTTTTCATTCAATGCACCGCAAGGGGCATGTCCTGAATGTAATGGTATTGGAACCAAAATGGAGATGGACCCTGATTTAATAGTTCCTAATAAAAACCTTAGCTTAAACGATGGCGCCATTGTTCCATGGTCCAAATCAACCAAAAGGGAGAATTACTATTATCAGATGCTAAAGGCAGTTTCCGAACACTTCGGATTCAGCATGGACACTCCATTTAAGAACCTTAGCCCTGAACATCAACACATTATCCTTTATGGATCAAATGAAAAAGTTGAATTTGCATTTAAAAGAAGAAACAGGTCATATAGGGTAAACCGTAAGTTTGAAGGAGTCATAACAAGACTTGAAAGATTATATATCGAAACCAAATCAAATTACAACCGCAGTTATATCTCAAAATTCATGAGTGACCGCAAATGCCCTGTTTGTGGTGGAAAAAGGCTTCGACCGGAAGTCTTGGCAGTTACTGTAGGGGATAAAAACATTATGGATGTATGTGACTTGTCCATAAAGGAAAGCTATCAGTTCTTCCAGGATTTGGAACTTACAGAAAGGCAGATGTTTATCGGCAAGGAAATCCTGAAAGAGATTAAGGCCAGACTTAAGTTTCTGGTAGATGTCGGACTTGACTACATTACAATGTCCCGGTCTTCAGGTACATTATCCGGTGGAGAGGCACAAAGAATAAGATTGGCTACACAAATAGGCTCAGGACTTGTTGGTGTACTGTACATTTTGGATGAGCCAAGTATCGGCCTTCACCAAAGGGACAACAAAAAGCTTATTGAAACATTGAAACATTTAAGGGATATCGGAAACACCCTGATTGTTGTAGAGCATGATGAGGAAACAATCCTATCTGCAGATTATGTTATTGATATAGGTCCCGGCGCTGGCGAACATGGAGGAAAAATCATTGCAGAGGGCAGTCCTGAAGAGATCATGAAATCTCCAGTTTCAATTACCGGAAAATATCTGTCCCGAAGAGAGACCATACCAATCAACACAGAAAGAAGAGAAGGCAATGGTAAATTCCTGACAATTAAAGGCGCAAAAGAGAATAACCTAAAGAATATTGATGTAGATATTCCATTAGGGCTCTTCACTTGTGTAACTGGAGTCAGCGGTTCAGGCAAAAGTAGTTTGATCAATCAGGTATTGTATAAAGGATTATCCACAATCATCAATAAGAAATATCTCCATCCTGGAAAGCATGATTCTATTGAAGGGGTTGAAAATATTGATAAGATCATCAGAATAGACCAAACCCCAATTGGAAGAACTCCACGTTCAAACCCTGCAACCTATGTCGGAGTATTCACTCCAATAAGAGAGCTGTTCGCAGACACTCCTGAATCCAAGGCAAGAGGATATAAACCGGGAAGATTCAGTTTCAATGTAAAGGGAGGAAGATGTGAATCATGTTATGGTGATGGTATCATACAAATTGAAATGCACTTCCTTTCCGATGTCTACGTGCCTTGTGAGGTATGTAAGGGTAAAAGGTACAACGATGAAACCTTAGATATTCGTTATAAAGGCAAGAACATCTATGAAGTATTGGAAATGACTGTTGAAGAAGCTTTGGCTTTCTTTGAAAATGTACCTAGAATAGCTAAAAAGCTACAGACATTATATGATGTCGGTTTAGGTTATATCAAGTTAGGACAGCCTGCCACTACACTTTCAGGAGGTGAAGCCCAAAGGGTAAAATTGGCTAAGGAGCTATCCAAATCCAGTACTGGCCAAACATTATACATATTGGACGAGCCTACTACAGGACTCCATTTTGATGACATAAAGAAATTATTAAGCGTTTTAAACAGATTGACAGATGCAGGAAATTCAGTTGTTGTTATAGAGCACAACTTAGATGTCATTAAGACTGCAGATTATATAATTGATTTAGGTCCAGAAGGAGGAGATGGTGGTGGAAGAGTAATAGCCACTGGAACCCCTGAAGAAGTCGCAGAATCCGGTACATTCACTGGTGATTTCCTAAAAGAAATTCTAAGTGAAAACATAACCGCACATGCAAAAGAATTAGTTGAAGAAAATGCAAGTAAATAATAATTCTATTATTTACTTATCTTTTTTTTAAATATGAATTTTTAGAATATAATTAGTGATTTTAATCTCTTTTTATCCGTGATTAATTTTAATCTATAAGACTATTTCTTAAGCAAATCTAATCTATAAGACTATTTCTTTAGCAAATCCAATCTCTTATTAGCCAACTCTCTAACGTACTTATCCTCATCATTATTTGCTATATTATCCAGAATGCTTACACTGGTGATGTTTTTACAAGCGGCTTCACGGATTTTGGAATCCTCATCATTTTGAGCCAAATTTGTTAAAACGTTCTGATCCTTTATTTTAGAAATGGATTCTATACGAACATCATTATACTGTCCATTCATTGAAATATCCTCTAAAATACTTTTATCTTTTATTTTTCCAATGGTATTCATTCTAATGCTTGAATCATCATTATGCTTTGCAATGTCAGATAAAGTATGTTCAGATTGGATATTGGATATTGCATCCAATCTACTGTCTAAATAAATTGACTCCTCACTAATTTTAACCAAGATTTCATCATTTTCAATACTTTTTATAGCTAATCTGCTTATTTCCTCATGTTTTGATGACTTGGCAACAGCACCTAAATAATTTTCAAAATCAACTTGGGAAATGCCATTTTCAATATAATTTTCCTTATTTGAAATCACTTTATTTAAAGCATTTTTAGCCACAATTAAATCATCATCTTTAATACTAATATCAATTAAATTAGGCAAGGAATCAATTTGCTTGATTATATCACTTCTTACAAAACTATCATCCTCTATGAGATATATTTCTTTAAGGATATTCTCATTATTGATGCCCTTTAATGCCCCAATCCTTACAAACTTATCATCATCATTTTCTGCAATTTCCTTGAGGAAATTCTCATCGCTTATCTTTTCCGTTGCCTTAAGTCTGGAAGAGGAGTCATTGGAATTCAATGCCAAATCCATGAAATCAGCTTCATCCTCCAATTTTCCTATTGCAGCATTTTTCACATGCTCATTTTCTTCATTAAAGGCAATTTCCTTTATGGTCTCCTTATTGTTCTGATAATCCAACTTGTTTAGAGCTTCTGCTCTAATGAATTTATCATAAGCACAATCAAGGCAGATCTTTGATAAAACCTCTTGGTCATTAAAGTTTTCCTTATTTATTATTATATTTATGATCTTTTTATCAGATGAATTCTTTAGTATTTCAGCTAAAATCTGATTGTTTTCTATTTTTTCAATTGATTTAAGCCGTACCTTTTGATCCTTTGCATTAATGCAAACATCCATTAAAACAAGCTCATCATTTATTTCACGGACTGCTGCAAGCCTATCCTTACCTTTCTTTTCAAATTTGGCGATTTCAGCAAAAAGATTGTCCACTTGACCTAACTTATCGAAAGCCAACTGTCTAACGTCAGTATACTTTGCATTATATGCCAATTCCTCCAATATGTTAGGGTCGGTGATTCTGGATGTTGCTATGGTTCTTACGTATCTGTCCTTATTGTCCATGGCCAAATCCTCTAAAATGTCTTGGGATTTGATTTCCATTACTGCAGCTATCCTATTGTTTCGGTTGCCATAGGTCTTTGCAATTTCCTTAAATGTGTCATCCTTTAAAATGTCTCCTTCAGTTCTTGAATCATTTAGAAGACGTTTTTCTTTAGCATTTTTAATATCTTCCGTACTGGCTTTTTTTACTGAGCTAAAGTCAATGACATCTTTCTTATCCTTTTTATCTTTTTTTAAAAAATCCAATAAGCCCATCCTTTCACCAAAAAATAAAAAATAAAAATCCATTAATGTTTTTCCTTCTTAAATTTTTTCTCTAAAACAAAGATGATTGCAAAACCGATTATCGCCAATATGATACAAGGTATCCAAGAACCATGGATTGTTGTAGAAATCTGGTTTATCGGCAATCTCAATGTTCCCACCATTATGCCTATCAAAAAGGCCATTGTGGCGGATTCATAGTTTTCAAGCAAATAATTCAAAAGCTTGGAGAATCCTAAAATTCCTATCAAAGCACCTGCACAAAAAACAATAATCTCAATAATTTTCATAGAATTTAATGCATTCAACATATATTGATATTGGCCAAGGAGCAATAATAAGAAAGATCCGGAAATTCCAGGCAATATCATTGCACATATTGCTATAAGGCCAGAAATGAATATTACAATTAAGCTATGGTTGGTTGCAATTGGGTTTAAGCCGACGAATATATATGAAAGAATGATTCCAATTGCAGTAATTATGATTAACTTAAGATTAAAATCCTCTAATTTAGTGTATAATATATATGCAGATGCTAAAATTAATCCTAAGAAGAATGAGAAGGTATATGCAGTTTGTGTATCCAGCAGATAGCTGATTACTTTAGCCAGAGTAATAAATGCAATCCCAATGCCCAAGAATAAAGGAATGAACAATTCAAAGTCAATTTCCTCTATCAGCTTTACCTTAAAGTCAGTTAGGTTTCCCTTTAATAATGGTTTCAAAAAACTAAATCTTATACTGCTTATTGCATTTATTAAACGTTCGTATATTCCTGTGATTAATGCAATTGTCCCTCCAGAGACTCCAGGCACAATATCTGCAGATCCCATGAACAGCCCTCTTAGAAATATAAAAAACATCTCTTTCAAATTCAAATCCATATAATTCCTCTAATTTCTAATGAATAATTAATTAAATAGTTTTCCTATAATATTATATATTT
>JAUNXF010000131.1 GCA_030539935.1 Methanobrevibacter sp. | reverse complement strand
AGTTCAATTAATTGATTATATGTTTTATTTTTAATGTGATTATTATGATAGATACACATTGCCATATAGATTTTGATGAATTTGATGAGGATAGGGTGGATGTAATAGCCAGAGCTAAAGAAAGGCTTAATGCAGTAATCAACTCTGGATATGGATTGGAAAGTAATGAAAAGGCATTGGCTCTTTCAAAGGAATATGAAGGTTTTGTTTATCCTACCTTTGGATTCCATCCGGTAAGTTCACAAAACTCTCCTCAAGAAGAGATAGATGGGGCTCATAGGCAAATGATTGAGCATCTTGATGAGATCTTGGCCATTGGTGAAGTGGGAATGGACTTTTTCTACTGTACAGATAAGGCATTGAGGGCTCGCCAGCAGGAAATCTTCACTGGATTCATAGAGATTGCCAATGAATATGAAAAGCCATTGCTGATTCATGGAAGGGACTGTGAAAAGAAGATATTCAATCTATTGAAGCCATATGATGCCATTCCAAAGATAATCTTTCATTGTTATGGAGGCAGTTTGAAGACAGCCAGAAAGATATTGGATATGGATGATTACTATTTGAGCTGTTCAACCATGGTCTGTTATAGTCCAAGACATCAGGACCTGTTTAGGGAGATTCCTATCGAAAGAGTCTTGACTGAAACTGACAGCCCATATTTGGCAATGACAAAGGATGAGAGAAATGAGCCTGCAAACGTTGCACTTGCAGTTGAAAAATTAGCTGAACTGCATGGAATCAGTGTGGATGATGTGGATGAACAAACTGAAAAGAATGCAAGATATGTATTTGACCTATAATTTTGAAAGAATGATTAACTAAATTGACAGTTATGAAAATTATTTTATTTTAATTGATCTATTATTTAATTTAAAGGTATGGTAAAATGAAGCCTTATGTTATCTTAAATGCAGCCATGACATTGGATGGGAAAATTGCAACAAAAACCGGAAGTTCTGAAATCTCAGGCAAGGAAGACCTTGAGCGTGTACATGAAATCCGGAAGGAAGTTGATGGAATCATGGTTGGAATAGGGACAGTGCTTGCAGATGATCCAAGACTTACCGTTCACAAGATAAATGCAAGAAAGGAAGACAATCCAATTAGGGTTGTAGTGGATAATAAGGCAAGGACTCCCCTTGATTATAGGATATTGAATGATGATGCCGAAACAATCATTGCTGTTTCCAACATTTGTGATGAATCCAATCCTGATTGTGATGCTGATGCAGTAAATAGGGCTAAGGAACTTTCCAAAAAGGCAAATGTATTTTATTCATCAGCTGAATCCGTTGATTTAAGTGAATTTATGGAATATCTCTATTCAAAAGGAATTGAAACCCTTATGTTGGAAGGTGGATCAACACTTAACTTTTCAATGATTAGGGAAAATCTGATTGATGAGGTTAAGATATGCATAGCCCCTATGATTGTTGGAGGCAAGGATTCCAAGACTTTCTTTGATGGCGAAGGATTCGATTATATGAAAGAGGCTGTTCCATTAGAATTGGAAAGGTATTATCCTTTAGGAAAAGATTTTGTAATGGAATATAAGGTTTTAAAATAAGCTAAAAATAATTAATAAAAATTATTTAAAAGCAAACAAATCATTTATTCTTTGTTTGCTCCTACTTGTTTTTGAAATTTTGGTTTTTAAATTGAGGTTTTTGTTTTTCTTTCTTGATATTTCCACCTCTAATTTTTTATCTTTCGATTTGTTGATTTGACTTTCTTTTTTTTGATTTGATTTAAAATATAGATTGTAGCAATGTTTTGTCGAATGATTTTAGTTTAATTCCTTGCTAAAACACATTTTTTTTACAAATTTTGCTATATTTTTTGTTTTTGTTTTTTGATTAATTAGAAATTAATCATGTCGTTTGACTGCTTAATTAATTAGTAACTGTTGTGGAACTAATTAATACTTTTTAGTTAATATGTTCTAATTAGGCTTATTAGTACATTTTAACCTTTTTTGGAGATATTCAGGTTTATTTTTTGGTGTGTTTGATAGTATTCATTTTTATTCCGCATCAATTTTTGATGCTGGAGTTGTCCTAAATATCTGTATTAATATATTGTTCTTATAGTATATAACTGTTTTGTTATATACAAACATTTTGTATACATACTAATATTTAGGCATACCTAAACATTTATATATGAGGAAAACAAACTATAATTAAAGATATTTGGGTACACCTAAATTTTAAGGAATGAGCCTACAAATAAAAGAATACTGTCATTAATCACTCCAAATAAAAAATCATTTCTTAAAGTTTCTGTACTGATGTCTTTAATTCTCGGAGGTGAAATGTTGGGAAGAACCAAAAGTGGAATTTGCGGCAAAAAACAAATCAAACCCACAAAACGAGAGAGAAAAAGAGATCCGAAAGTTGTATCCTTTAGGAGATAATTTTTGGAAATGACCTTTATTTGAAAACTTTATTGAACTTTAATATCCTCTAGATTGCTCAAAAAAACAAAACATTATAAAAATAAATATATCTTCAAAATTTAAATCAAATCAAACACAAATCAAAAGCATGGATCATATGAAAAATATGCTTCATAAGACAAATCATAACACACATATCCAAAATTAATTCGCTAATTTAATATCCAAATCAAAATGCAATTAAATTAAAGTTTTAAAAAAGTTTTTTTTTACTTTCTAATTCATTTAGAAAGATAATCAGGCAAACAAAAAGGATTTAAATCTTTTTTGTTGCTGGTTGATTATTTCTGTTTTTTTATACAATTTTATATCGACTTTTTTTATTATTCTATTGAATCTATAAGATTTATAACCAATGTTTTATATATACATATATAATCAAGTTAAATGAAATTATTTGGAAATTTTTTTATGTGCTCATTAAAGGTGATATTATGTCAAATATGGCTGAAGCGAGAAGAAAAATGCATGAAAGAGATGAAAGATTAAAAAAAGAAAATAAATCAGAAGTTAAAAAAATAAGAAATTTCTTCTTCGGATGTTGCAATAACAAGGAAAGCAAAAAAGTAAAAAAACATGAGTAATTAGATTATTTAGTAATTAATCATTT
>JAUNXF010000130.1 GCA_030539935.1 Methanobrevibacter sp. | reverse complement strand
ATAAAAATAATTGTTAATTATTTATCATTATAAATATGATGAATTACATATTATATAATATAATAACAATTATTATAAATTGTGTGATGATTTTTTAAATTCTATGATATTTTTCAAATATGAATTTTTAAAATCAGAATTATAAAATTAATTTAAATATAGGAGTTAAATCTATGACTGATCTTACTAAGATGTTTAATCCAGATTCTGTTGCTATTGTTGGGGCTTCAAACTCAGCAGGAAAAGTTGGTTATATTATCGTAAATAATATGATTAACGATGGTTTTGAAGGAAATATATATCCTATTAACCCTAAAGATGATGAAATCCAAGGATTAAAAGCATATAAAAATGTATCTGACTTGCCAGAAGTACCGGACCTAGTAATTGTTTCCATTCCTAGTGTTTTAGTAAATCCGGTTGTTGAAGAGTGTGGTGAGTTTGGCGTTAAGAATATGGTTGTTATCACTGCCGGATTTAAGGAAATCGGCGGTGAAGGTGTAGAAAGAGAAAATCAACTTGTAGCTCTTGGCCAAAAGTATGGCATAAATATTATTGGTCCTAACAGTTTAGGTATTACTGATTCACACACTCCATTGAATGCTTCATTTTCACAAATCATGCCGCCTAAAGGAAACATCGCATTCATATCTCAAAGTGGTGCTATGATGGTGGCAATTATTGATTGGAGTGTAACTTCTGGAATCGGATTCAGTAAAATTATTAGTTTAGGAAATAAGGCTGGAACTACTGAAATTGAATTAATTGAATATTTATCTGATGATCCTGAAACTGCAGTGGTTATCTGTTATCTTGAGTCAATCACTGAAGATGAAGACTTTATTAGAACTTTAAGAAAAGTATCATATAAAAAACCGGTCATTATCTTAAAATCTGGTTCAAGTTCTGCTGGTGCTGAAGCTGCTTCCTCACATACCGGTGCATTAGCGGGTAGTGATGTAGCATTTGACACTGCATTCAAGCAATCTGGTGTATTTAGAGTAACTACTATGGATGAATTGTTTGATGTAGGTTTGGCATTCTCCAAATGTCCATTGCCAACCGGACGTAACCTTGCAATCATTACCAATGCAGGTGGTGGAGGAGTTTTATCCGTAGACGCTATGGAAAGATATAATTTGGATTTAGTTAAATTTGATGAAGAAACCAATGCAAGACTAAAAGAGGCTGTTCCTGAAGAGGGTAGTATTAAAAACCCTATTGATGTTTTAGGTGATGCTCCTGTTATAAGATATAAGGAATCTTTAGAAGCTGTTTTAGATTCTGATGATGTGGATGGTTTAGTGGTAATGGTATGTCCTACTGCATCCGCAGATGCTGATGGAATCGCTCAAGCCCTCGTTGAAGGTGCAAGTGAGTTTGATAAGCCGGTTATTGCTGTCAATATGGGCGGACCTACATTTGAAAATGCAAATGATGTATTAAGGGACAATGGAATTCCTACCTATGTATTCCCTGAAACTGCTGTTAAGGTATTTGATTATCTTGCAAGATTTGAAGCGGTTCAACATAGAACCTATGATGATCCTGTAGGAGATGTTGATGATATCGATAAGGAAGCGGTTGAAGCTATTTTCGCTAAGGTAAAAGAAGAGGGAAGGGATACTTTACTTGGTAGTGAAGCTTATGCTGTTGCTGAAGCTTATGGTATTGAAGCGGCACCTATTAAATTGGCCACTTCTGCTGAAGAAGCAGGAGTTCTCGCTGAAGAGATGGAATTCCCAGTTGTGCTTAAGATTGCATCTGATAAGATTTTACACAAATCAGATATTGGTGGTGTAAAAGTAGGCATTCAATCCAAGGAAGAAGCTGAAGAAGTTTTCGAAGAAATTATGGCTAATGCTAAGAAAGCCCATCCTGATATTGTTCCAAATGGTGTAGAAGTACAAAAAATGATGGACTCTGGAATTGAAGTTCTTGTTGGAATGGTTAGAGATGCACAGTTTGGTCCAATGATTGCATTTGGTATGGGTGGAGTTCTTGTAAACCTTTTAGAAGATGTTTCATTTAAATTGGCAAGAGGCTTGACTACTGAAGAGATTGCTGAACAAATGGAAGACACAAAAGTTATGGGCTTGCTTAAAGGTTTCAGAGGGGAAGCTCCAGGTGATATTGAAGCTGTAAAATCAGCTATTATCAGAGTAGCCAGATTAACTTTAGACTTCCCTGAAATTTCTGAACTTGATATTAACCCAATTTTCGTATATGAAAAAGGATCAAGTGCATTAGACATTAAAATTAAATTAGGTTAATTAAATTAATTATTAATTAATCTATATTTTCTTTTTTTTAAATTTTTTATATAATATATTTATATAATTATTGTATGATATTTTTATTATATTGATTTCATTTCTATTTTATTAATTTCTTATTTTCTTTAAAATTTTAATATTTTTAATTATTTTTCAAAAATATTCCATATTTTTCTTTATTTTTAAAGGATTTTATCTTTTTAATTAGTTTTCTTTAATTTTAATTCATTTTCTACATTATTTTCAAAAGTTTCTTTAATCTTTTTAAACTAATAGTATATAAACTTTTCCATATTTTTTTGATTTATCCTGTTTTTGCCAATCTCTTAATTTCATAATAGGTCTTTAATTTTGAGAAAATATTATTTTAGTTTTTAAGATATGAAACGAAATAAAATAAAATCTATTTAATTCATTTATATTTTAATCTATTAACTAAAATACTTGTATATCCTGTATAAATATATTTTATTTGATTAATTATATTTTAATATAATTTTGCAATATTTAATTTTTATTTTTGTAAATGTTGTAACTTTGCTTAAAAGATGTGCTACCTTTGTAGCATGATTTATGATTATATGATATCAATTCATTTTTTATCATTAATTATTCGTGAGAACCTAAGTTTAACTTAGTGTTTGATGTTGGTAAAATAGATGTGGTGATATTTGATTGTTATGTCTGTGATGTAATGATAAAATATTTGTGTAATATCTCGTCTAATTTTTTTAGCGTACTTCTAAGTCTTTATTGTACTTATTTTGTGTATTCTGTCAAATCTGTTTGATCCTGGCAGAAGCTACTGCTAT
>JAUNXF010000129.1 GCA_030539935.1 Methanobrevibacter sp. | reverse complement strand
TTATATTTTATAAGTTATTAGTTATAACTTATAACTTATAACTAAAATTTATAGAAAGATCATAAAAAAATTATAATAAATTCTAATAACTTATAAGTTATAAGTAAAATTTTTATTAAAATTTACAGATCAAAATAGGTAAAAATTAGATTAATTTATTAGAAAATCTTTGAAAAAAGTTGAAAAATAGATTTAAATTGTTAATATTAATTAAATTCTAAAGAAGTTAATATTAATTAAATTCTAAAAAAGAGAGTTGGTTATCACTAATGTGATAACATGAGTTTTCATTCGTATAAAATCATATTTCTCATGCAAAAGAAAAAGAAAAAGAATGGAATTATTTGGAGTTTTCCATAGTTCCATCCATAAAGCTTGCATAACCTTTAAAGTCCATTAGACCATGTCCAGAGAAGTTAACTACAATGGTCTTCTCTTCACCGGTTTCCTTACATTTCTTAGCTTCATCAATAGCTGCCTTGATTGCATGGTTTGTTTCAGGAGCAGGAATGATTCCTTCGCACATTGCAAACATCTTACCTGCTGCAAATACGTCCCTTTGATGAACAGCTACAGGATTGATGTAGCCTAATTCCTTAAGCAGGGACACTTGTGTATTCATACCATGGTATCTAAGTCCACCTGCATGTACAGAAGGAGCTACAAAGTTGTGTCCTAATGTAAACATCTTTAGGAGAGGAGTGAATCCAACTTCGTCTCCAAAGTCGTATCTGTATTCCCCTTGAGTCAATGTAGGACATGCAGAAGGCTCTACAGCTATGAATTCAGTGTCGCTGTTTCCTTGGATCTTATCCTTGATGAATGGGAATAAGGAACCGCCGAAGTTACTTCCACCACCAACACATGCAATCATTGTGTCTGGCTCTTCTTCGACTTTTTCAAGCTGCAATTTGATTTCCTGACCGATTGTGGTTTGATGCAAGATAACGTGGTTCAATACACTTCCTAAGGTGTATTTGACCTTATCATCACTTAATGCATCTTCAACAGCTTCAGAAATTGCAATTCCAAGTGAACCTGGAGTGTCTGGAGTTTTTTCAAGCACTTTTCTACCAACTTCTGTATTTGTACTTGGAGAGGAATGAACATCTCCGTCATACAATTGCATGATGGTTTTTCTGAAAGGCTTTTGATCGTATGAAACCCTTACCATATAGACGGTACAGTCGATTCCCATCATGGAAGCTGCAAGGGATAATGCAGTACCCCATTGTCCTGCACCGGTTTCAGTTGTAATTCTTTCAACGCCTTCCTTTTTAGCATAATATGCCTGAGCTATTGCACTGTTCAACTTGTGAGAACCCGTTGGGGACGTGTCTTCCCGCTTATAATAAATCTTTGCAGGAGTGTTGAGTTTCTCTTCCAGGCCTCTTGCTCTACATAAAGGAGTAGGTCTTCCTAATCTTTGGTAGAGTTCCCTTACTTCTTTTGGAATGTTTATGTACCTTTCAGTTGCGAACTCTTGATTAAGACATTCGTTTACGAATATTTTAGGCAATGTGCCTATTTGATCTTTTCCTTCACTGTTTTTAGGAGCAGGAAGTTCTACAGGTAAGTCAGCATTAATATTATACCATTTGGTTGGTACTTCATCATTAGTTAAATCAATTCTGTATTGCATTTTATCACGTTTTATTTTTTTAATTAGATTCTTTATAATAATATAAAAATTTTTTAAGAGAATATTATTTTTCTTACAGAATTTTTGTCATAATCATTCTGTACTAATAGTATGTACAATGTACTATATAAAGCTTTGTAGTACAAATATGTACATTAAAGTATTAAATATTAATCTAATTAAGTTGTTTTTAAAAGGATATTTTAAAGAAAAAAATGAGCATTATTCTTTATTTTTAAAATTAAAACTATTTTATTCATTTTTCAACAATCAATAAAAGACTTAAATATTTTTAAAAAAATTAATTTTTCATTTTTCAACTGTTAATATAAAATTTAAATATTTTTAAAACAAATAAAAAACTATGAAAATTTTAGCTATTGATGTAGGAACTGGTACTAAAGACATATTATTATATGACAGTGAAAAAGAGATTGAAAATTCAATGAAATTGGTTATTCCCTCTCCCCATTTAACAATCGGTCAAATGATAAGTGATTGTGAAAGCGACATTTACTTTGACGGAGTTATCATGGGTGGAGGAAAGATCAAGGAGAGATGTCTTGAACATATGGAAAAGGGATATAAAGTTGTTTTTGAGGATTTGGCTGCAAGAACAATACGTGACAATATAGAACAGGTGAAGTCCTATGGATTTGAGGTTGTCGATGAAGATGCGTATGAAAAAGACTCAAAGTATTCCAATTATTCAAAAATATCTCTAAAGGATGTGGATGTAAATCATTTGATTGACATATTCTCTTCATTTGACCTTGACTTAAAGGTTGATGAGCTTATTGTCGCTGTTCAAGATCATGGATACAGTGAAGACATGGGAGACAGGGACTTCAGGTTTGAAAAGATCAGGGAAAAGCTTCCAGAACCTAAAGAGCCTGAAGTCTTTGCTATGGAAGCTGAAGAGGTGCCTGAGTACTTTACAAGAATGCAGTCCGTAATCAAGTCATTAGCTAAAGACAATCCTGAATTCAAGCCGGTTCTTATGGATACCAAATTTGCATCAATTGCTGGAGTTTGCTACGATAAGGAAGTTCTAAAGCTCAATAGCTTTGTAGTTATGGATATTGGTAATGGCCACACCACTGTAGCTTCAATTGAAGATGGCAAAATACAAGGAGTATTTGAGCATCATACAAGGGATCTCACTCCAGAAAGGCTCGAGGAACTTGTCATAGCCCTTGCAGATGGAACCATCACTCATGAGGATGTTCATGATGAGGGAGGACATGGTGCATTTGCATTGAATCCAATATCAAAATTAGAGAAGGTCATTGTGGCAGGCCCTAAAAGAGCCTTGATTGAAGGGACAAATCTTGACTATTATCATGCAGCTCCTGGTGGAGATGTTATGATGACAGGTACTGTAGGACTTGTAAAGTCAATGGAATTCTTGAGAAAAGAGTAATTCTAAATAAATTATAATAATAATTTAAATTT
>JAUNXF010000128.1 GCA_030539935.1 Methanobrevibacter sp. | reverse complement strand
GTTTCAAGGCCAATTGCAGGAAGCCCATGCCTTTCATAGACAACATCCTCTTCCAAAATATGGTTTTTGGATTTGACTCCCACAATGATTGGGCTGGCTAAGAAAACATTGGAAATTTGTCTTATCTCTTCCACATGGGCTTCGTTTATAGTATCAATGTTCACGAGTATTTTTAAAAGCAAAATCAGCAATTTTTTACGGGCAACTATGTCAAAGCAGCTTTGATCATAAATGTTGGATGTTTCAAAGCCCTCTTTGTTTAGCAGTTGATAAACCTCTCGTATTAATTGATTCCTATTTGTTATTGCCATAGGATTGCCTCGTATAAATTAATTATTTTTGATAGTATTTTTTGATAATCTTAAGATAGAATTTATTAATTAGTTTTAATAAATTTTAATAATATTATTATCTTTTAAGATTAATATAAAATTGACTATTTAATTTTTTAGATTTTTGATTATTAATAGTTAATCTTTAATCGCTTAACTAAATTTTAATTAATCATAGTGGAATTTCAGTGATTTATATGGATTATTTTTATATTGGAATTGATGATACAGACTCTCCAGATGGAATGTGCACAACATTTCTTGCATCAACTATCCTAAACGAATTCAAGGACAATGGCATAGAGATTATTGGTCATCCAAGATTGATTCGCCTAAACCCTTTTGCAAGATTCAAGACAAGAGGAAATGGAGGAGTGTCATTCAAATTGAACATGGATCAAAACATTGCTTTGGCAAAGGAAATTGTCCTCAAGTATGTATCAGAGCTTTCAATGTTTGATTGTGACAATACCAATCCTGGAGTTGTATTCTATCAAGGTGAAATCACTGATGAGATGATTGATTATGCGTTTAAGGCAATCTATTCAATAATCACTATTGATGAAGCTGAGGAATTTGCAAATAATATTGGTGCTGAAATCCATAAGTTCAAGAAAGGAAGGGGAATAATCGGTTCCATTGCAGCTATCTCATGTCCTCTTGAAGACTATACCTATGAGCTATTGGCATATAGGCATCCGTCTAGATATGGAACTGTAAGAAACATTGATTATGATTCTGTTGTTAAAATGGACAGGGAAACTTATCCCGAAACCTTTGAAAACATTGATGGCAAGTATTTGGCTATTGAGCCTAAAACTCCATGTCCTGTTCTGTATGGAATCAGATCCAACAGCCCCGAAGTTCTGGAGACTGCAAGGGATATCGTCATTCCAAATGAGGAAATTGTCGATTCATGCATTTTCAAAACCAATCAGCATACTGACATGCACATTCAAAATGCAAATTCAATTGCTGAGCTTAAACAGTATTCCTGCTATAAGATAAAAGGATTTGTCAAGGACAAGCCTCATATAATTGAAGGTGGACACATGTTCTTCACACTCTATGACGATAGCGGTGAAATTGAGTGCGGAGCATATGAACCAACAAAGAACTTTAGAAAAGTTGTAGCTAAATTAATGGCTGGAGACGAAGTAGAGCTTTATGGTGGAATAGGTGAGCAGAATACATTCAATATAGAAAAGTTCCAAGTTATAAAGTTAAATGAGTTTGTTTATAAAAATCCTATCTGTAAATGTGGAAAAAGAATGACTTCTGCAGGAAAAGGAAAAGGATTCAAGTGCAAAAGCTGTGGCAATAGAATAGAGTCCGATGAAAAAATAGCTGAAAAAATAGAAAGAACTCTTGTAAATGGCAAGTTCTATGAGACTCCAGTCTCAGCAAGACGTCATTTGTCCAAACCTTTGATTCGTATGGCTTTGGATTGATTCTCAAACTTTTTTTTTTTAAAATGTTGACTAAAAAAAGATTAAAAAAACATAGTGTGGCTATGTTTTTTTTTTATTTTATTGATTTTCCAAGTTCGTAAGCTTCTTTTAATTCAGGCTTTCCTTCTGTATCCCCTGGTTGGGTTACGTGGCTGCATAAGATTTTTCCAATGCTTTTCCAGCCGATATGCTTTTCCAAATTGTCATACCAGATTTCGCTTTCTTCGAATCCTGAACCTTCTGCTGCCATGATGAGAATGCTTTCTTTCACTGGATTTTTGTAGTTGTCACATTCTGCTACTGCAAACAAACGGTCAAAGGCATTCTTGAGGAATCCTGAAATGTGCCAGTAATATAGGGGGGATGCTAAAACTACTATGTCAGCATCTTTGTATTTTGGATATATTTCATCCATTCCATCTTTTTGTGCACATGGATGTTCGCTGTCTTTTCCTCCCTTCCAACATCCTATGCATCCGTTGATCTTCATTGATGAAAGCATGAATTCATCAACTTCATTTCCAGCTTCACTTGCACCTTTAATGAATTCTGCTGTAAGTGAAGAGGTGTTTCCATTTTTTCTTGGGCTTCCATTTAAGATAATTATTTTTTTAGTCATATTTTTGCCTCAAATTTTAATTTATAATATTTATTTTTAAAATGATTATTTAAATATAATCTGTAATTTTTAAATTACTTAATTTTTTGTGTTTTTTTTGACTGGTATGTAATTTTTTTAGTTACTTAATTTTTTCTGTTTTTCTTTTCTTGAGTGGAATTTGTAATATTAAAATTACTAAATTGATTTATATTAATGTTTATAAAATAATATTATGAATATTGAAGATATCTGCCCAGTAAGTGAAACATTGGATTTTTTTAGTAGAAAATGGGTTTTGTGCATATTGATGGACATGTTTAGAGGAAAGAGACATTTTACTGAATTTCAAGAGTCAAATTCTGCTTTAAGTAATCATGTGCTGTCCCAAACATTAAAATATATGGAAGATGTGGGGCTGATTAAGAAAGAAGCTATTGAAGAGAAAACAAGGAACAAAACATGCTACAAATTATTAGACAAGGGCTTGAAGGCTAATAAGATACTATATGAATTAAGTGTTTACTCCTTAAACGAGTTGGAATGTAGCAAATTAAATGATGATTTAAAAAAGGAAATTTTTGAGGAATATGCTAATTCTTTAAATGTCTTATAAGTTAATAGTTATTGTATAACTTGATAAATCCATTATTTCCCAATATCTGGACTTTTTTTATTTTTTTTAAATAATTGTCAATTTTTTTTAACTTAGTTAAAAAATATCTTCATTTAT